>JBLMZU010000332.1:0-10024 GCA_050258995.1 Bacteroidota bacterium | reverse complement strand
AATTGGCGATCCAGTAGTAGGTCCCGGCTGCAGACGGCGTCCAGGTGGTCGAGAAGGTCGCCGAGCCGCTGTTGATCAAAGCGCCGCCGTTCACGCCGCTGACCGCCTGCGTACACTGGTTATCGCTGTAGAGCGTGAAGCTGACCGAGCCGGAGGGATTATATCCATTGACGAGGGAGGCGGTGTCACCGACGGTAAGCGCCTGGCCGACCGTGCCGGTTGTTGGGCTGGCCTGGGTGGTGATGCTCGGTTTGGCCGGGCCGATGACGATCTCCTCGTTGGCATCCCCGCAGGGCGCTGTGTAGCCAGTGTTGTTGCCGTCACCGGAATAGCTGGCTACCCAGTAATAAGTTCCCGTCGCACTGGGCGTCCAGGAAGTGGAGAAGCTGGCTGTGCCGCTGCTGATGGTGCCGCTGCCGCTTACACCGGTCGAAATCGTACAGGCGGCATCGCTGTAGAGCGTGAAGGTGACCGAGCCAGAGGGATTGTATCCACCGACGAGGGAGGCGGTGTCACCGACGGTAAGCGTCTGGCCGACCGTGCCGGTTGTTGGGCTGGCCACGGTGGTGATGGTCGGTTTGGCCGGGCCGACTGTCACCAGTTCGGCCTGGCAGCCGCTGTCGGCCGGGTTATTATAGGTATCGCCGGAGTAATGGGCCGTCCAGCGGTAGGTGCCGACTGCGTTGGACGTGAAGCCGGGCGAAGTTGAAGCGCCGCTGCCGCTCAGCGGCACGGTTTGATTGTAGACCGCAGGCCCGGCGCAGGTGAGGTCACCCGGCCCGTAGAGGTTGAAGACGATATTCCCTGTCGGGTTATTGCCACCTGAGAGCGTGGCAGAGTCATTGAGTTTATCGCCGACTACAGCGGTCGAGGGATTTGGTGTGGTGCTGATGGTTGGGCTGAAGACTTGCGTATTGCTGAAGGTCACACTGCCGGCGCAGGAGGGCAGGTTGATGGTGGCTGATTTGTCCGAATCCATCACCCAGCCTGTCACAGAGTCTTCACTTACCGAGTAGCTGCCGGGAGCCAGGTCACTGACCGTCACCGATTTGCTGGTGTCGCCGGGGTTAAAGGTGAGGGTGGGCGCGGCGACTTCTGTGTTACTGGCGTTCTTGACATGAAAGGTGAATGTCTGCCCGCTGAAGCCCGGCGCGGCGGTGATGTTCTTGGTGATGGTCAGGCTGACGCGTGCGTCCGCGCTGACGTTGACGCCCGCGGAGGCAGTAGTGCTAAAGCCGTCCGAACCGGTCAGCTTGGCGGTGTCGGAAAGGCTCCCGCTGGTCTGCGACGGGCCTGCTACATATACCGTCTTACTGAATGTGACCGAACTGCTGCCGCTTTGCGATGTCGAGGTCCAGGAAACAGGCCCGACGGTTTGGGTGCCGGCAACGTAACCACCGTCAAAGGCGCCGATCGCCGGAGTGAAAGAGTCTGCTGAGAAGGTCAGCGCGCTTCCGGTCATGCTTTCCGAGTCGTTGATCGTCGCCGAAGCATCCTTCTCCGGTCCGGTGAGCTGCACCGCGGCCGAAGCAGTGGCAGTTGTGTTGCCTGGGATCGGTACGCCGGTCACCAAATCGGTATAGGTTGCCGTGGCAACATCATTCAAATTGGTCGTCCCGGATGGCGCCAGGAAGGTATGGGTCAATACCAGATAGTTGGCTGTATTCGCCGGGACATTCACTGTCGCCGTAGGTGACGTATCCAGTAGCGTAGTGCCGGAGAAGATCTGGTCAGTGACAACAGTGGTGATCGTCCGCGCCGACGGGTTGGTCGCGTACACGTGAGTGATCACCGTGATCGGCCCGGAAGGATCGGCCTGGCCTTTCGTCCAGCTCACCGTGATCTGCACACCCTGGGAAGTCGGCTGGCTGGCATCACAGGTGTTGCCGAAGCTCAGGGTCGCCGGTGTGGCACTCTTGGTGATATTCCAGACATGGTCGGTGCCCTGTGTGGCAGTCATATCCTTGCTCAGGCTCTGCGGCAGGATCTGGTTGACCGGGATCGAGATGGTCTTCTTACTGCCGGATAAGCCAGCCTGGTCAAACATGTAGGACTGGAGCGAGGAGCCTGGATAGAGGTGCGAGCCAAGTGCCAGACGTTGATAGTAATCGAATACACAGGTAGTGTTTTTAGCCTGGTGGATCGTAAGCTCGCGGTAGATCACCACATCGGTGCCGCCGCCGAACGGGCTGCCTGTCGAGCCCTGTGTAGACTGTGCTCCGGCAGATACAGAGCAGGATGCATCCGACTTGGCAATATTGACGGTCGGAACGGAGATGACATCGTAGCCGGTCTTACCACTGGTCTGGTAGTCAGCAGCGATATAGACCGAGTAATCGGTGGTTACACCGCTCTGGTTCCCGGAGCTTGTGGTCAACCGGTGCGGGACGAGATCGAGCTCATTCCAGCCCTTGCCCAGGTTGCCGGTTGTATAAGCTGCATCCGGGCAAATAAATTGTCCGCCGATCGGCAGCGTGATCGAGCCATCGTTACGGCAGCCTTCCAGGGTGAAGGAAATGAAGTTCGACTGTGTAAAAGCGAGAGCCACACTTACAGTACCGATGACCAAGATCAGGGCCATGACAGTCGCCAAACTGAATCTTGCAAATCTTGAATTCATCATGATCTCCTTACTAATATGATGCGAGGTGAAATTTTTCTTTAGCGACAAATCCTGATTTGTTTTCTGTATGGATATCTAAGTAAAGTGCATTAGAGGCCAATAATGCAAAAAGAAAACCAGCATGTTGGTCCCGCGAGCAAAGGACTTTACTTAATTTTCCTTGATTGCCTCCTTTCAATGGATTTAGCTAGTTTGTTTTGTCAGTGACCTGTAAAATGAAAGACCGGCGTAATGAGCCGGTTGATTAGGTTCAGGGAGGTGGATGGAAGCGAGTGAATTCCCCAGAGGCAAACACGCACAAGGTATTGAAATAGGTCTCCGAAAGCAAATGCATGCTTTCAGCAGGCCATAGAATTTCCGCCACTGCCAGAGAAATGGTATTCGTAGTCTTCTCGGTATCCTCAAAAGAGGATAAGCAAAATGCCAACAAAATCGGACCGATCCGGATTTGCAAGATGATGCTGCGAAGCTAGATTGTGAGCGAGTGTTTTGGGGAAATGATGCTGATCGCCACCGATAAAATTACGATTCTTATTATAGTGAGGATTGTCCAAACCATGGTCGTAAATCAATCGTAATTTCGGTCTCAGCCGGTCGTAAATAGTTACGGGGGAGGGGAGCAGGCAGGGGAAAATGGGTCGGGAGGACAGGAATCAAAATGCCCGTCGCCAGGGTGAGGGGGGCACCCTAGCGGCGGGCATCTCCATATTACATGATTTCTGCTGCCTGAAACCTTGCAGGAAGATTGTAATTTTGGAGAAGGGTGGTCCGCAATCAATGGCTGAGTTTTGCGCCGGCCAGGCCTTCAGAATTTCTTTATCTTCTCGTTGTCTTCCCAACAGACTGTTCCGCTATAAGTAGGCATGCAAAACGAGAAGACAAAATGAATGCAAATACCTTTCTTACAATACCGATCGTTGCGATCGCCTTTATGGGCCTGGCAGCCGGGGAGCTGCCCGGCTTGAAGATGAACCGGGCGACCATTGCCCTGGTGGCCGCGGTGCTCCTGGTGGCGCTCGGATCGGTGTCAGGCCCGGCGGCCGCCGCCTCCATCGATCCCAATACGATGCTGCTGCTCTTTGCCATGATGGTGATCGCCGTCCATTTGCGGATGGCCGGCTTCTTCGACTGGCTGACACGGCTGGTCGTCCGCTGCATCCGCTCGCCGCGCGGCCTGCTGGCCTGGGTGCTGCTCCTGGCCGGCCTGCTGGCGGCCCTGTTCCTGAACGATACGGTCGTGATCGTGTTCACGCCGCTGGTCCTGGATGTGACCCGCCACCTGCGCCGCAATCCGTTGCCCTACCTGATCGGCCTGGCCGCCGCAGCCAATATTGGCTCCGTGGCGACCATTACCGGGAACCCGCAAAATATCCTGATCGGCGTCTCTTCCCAAATTCCATTTGCCGTCTTTTTGGGGCGGCTGGGTCCGGTGGCGGTTGTGGGTCTGCTCGTGACCTGGCTGATCCTGGTGCGCTTGTACCGGGCTGAGTTTTCACAGGGCCTGCTGGAACAGGAGATCCAGCTTTCCGATCCCGTGGTCGACCGGCTTTTACTGCAAAAATGTCTTGTGCTGGCCGCCGTCCTGTTCCTGGGATTCCTGGCGGGCGTCTCCATGCCGCTCTTTGCCATCCTGATGGCTTCGGCACTCCTGATCACGCCTCGCATCCGCCCCGAGGAGGTGTTTGCGCAGGTCGACTGGCCGCTGCTGGTCTTCTTCGCGGCTTTATTCGTCGTGACCGGCGCGCTGGAACAGAGCGCCGCATTTCAACAGTTCCTCCGGCTGCTTGCGCCAGGGGCGGCCTCGAACATTGCATTGCTGTCAGTGAGCACGGCGCTGCTCAGCAACCTGGTCTCCAACGTGCCGGCCGTGCTGCTGCTGCGGCCCCTGGTCGGTTCATCCGTCTCTCCCACCCAGACCTGGCTGGTGCTGGCGATGGCCTCCACCCTGGCCGGGAACCTGACCCTGCTCGGATCGGTGGCCAACCTGATCGTGGCCGAGGCGGCCCTGGCGCAGGGCGTGAAGATCGGCTTCCGCGAGTACCTGCGGGCCGGTCTGCCGATCACAGCCGTGACCATCCTGGTCGGGATCCTGTGGCTCAGCTTCAGCACCTGAGGATTGTGGAAATGGTAAGTATGGAAGGCGAGGAACGATCATTATCCTTATGGAAACATTTAATGGTACATCCCTGCGGGTGCTGGTGATCGAGGATGAACCGACGATCGTCGAGTTTTTACGGGTGGGGTTGAGCTATGAGCACTACCATGTCACCGTGGCAGAAGACGGTCCCGGCGGGCTGGCGCTGGCCAGATCCCAGGCGTTCGACATCCTGATCCTGGACGTGATGCTTCCGGGCCTGGATGGCTTTGCGGTCTGCCGCCAGCTGCGCGAGATGGAAAATAATATTCCCATCCTGATGCTGACCGCCCGCAGGGAGGTGACCGACCGGGTCGCCGGCCTGAAGATCGGGGCGGACGACTACCTGACCAAGCCGTTCAACTTCGAAGAGCTGCTGGCCCGGGTCGAGGCCCTGCTGCGGCGGCGCGGCAAGTCCAGTGAGCAGACGCTCCTGCGGGTGCGGGACCTGAGCCTGAATCCGGATACCCACGAGGTCTATAAAGGGTCGATTTCGATCGATCTTTCGCCCCTGGATTTTGCGCTGCTCGAGCTGTTCATGCGTCACCCGCGGCGGGTCTTCACGCGTGAGACGCTGCTCAACCGCATCTGGGGATATGAGTATGTGGGCGACACCAACGTGGTCGACGTGCATATCGGTCATCTGCGGAAGGAGATCGGCGACCCGGAGCGGCGCCTGATCCAGACGGTCTACGGCGTCGGTTACAGCTTCAGGCCGGACAATGCGTGACCGCTGGCGTAATTCCTCCCTGGGCTCGCGCCTGACGGCCCTCTCGGTCGGACTGCTGGCCGCGCTGCTGGGTACGCTGGGCAGTGTGCTGTATCTCAATTTACGCCGCTTCCTGCTCGACAGCACCGCCCTGCGGATGCGCGCCCAGGCAAAACCGGTGATCGAGCGCCGGTTCGCCCGTTCCCAGCCGGGCGACCTGGAACGAACGGCCCCTGCATTCAGCCGGTCCCTGACCTCCCGGGATACCACGGCCAGCCTCTTCGACCGGCAGGGAAGATACCTGGCCGATGGCCGCCGGCTGCCGGAGGAGCCGCAAGCCGCGCGGCCACGCCCTGACCTGCTGCGGCGTGCCCTGCACGGTGAAAAGGAGATCACCTACACTACCACAGGTGAAGTACGGCGCTCGCTGGTGGCGCTCATCCCTTTGAAACCCGATGCGGCCTCCGATCGGATAATCGGCGCCATCCAGCTCACCACGCCGCTCTCCCAGGTGGACCAGATCCTGGCCCGCCAGCGCTGGATGCTGGGCCTGGGAATGGCGCTGACCCTCGGCCTCGGGGTGATTGGCGAACGATGGCTGACCCGCACTTCGCTGCAGCCCTTGAAGCGTGTGATCGAAACCATCCGGGAGATCGCGGCGGGGGATTTCAGCCGGCGGGTGCAGCTGCCTCACACGGAAGATGAAGTCGGGCAGCTGGCCGAGGCGTTTGACCAGATGGCCGGGAATATCCAGACAACGTTCGACAGCCAGTCCCGTTTCGTCTCGGCGGCCGCCCATGAGCTGCGTACCCCCCTGACGGCGCTCTCCGGCTCGATCGATGTCCTGCAGCGGGGCGCCCAGGATGACCCGGCCGTCATGCGCTCGCTGCTGCAGGGCATGCAGCGGGAAGTGAAGCGCCTGAATCACCTGACCGAGGACCTGTTGTCTCTGACGCGCCTCGACGAACCCAAAGCGCTGCGCCTGAAGCAAATCCGGTTGGAAGGATTCCTCAAGGAAATTCTTGGGAAGGCAATCCACCTGGCAGGCGGGCGGGGGTTGCGTCTCACACCGGGGCCGGATGTCTCCATGACGGCCGATCCGGATCTGCTGACCCAGGTCCTGTTCAACCTGATCGACAATGCCGTGCAGCATACCGGTCCGCAGGGCACGATCGAAGTGGACTGGAAACAAGATGGGCACGCAGTTGTGCTGCGGGTGCAGGATGACGGGGAGGGGATTGCCCCGGAAGACCTGCCGCACATCTTCGAGACGTTCTATCGCGGCGACCGGTCGCGTTCGCGCAGGCAGGGCGGCACCGGCCTGGGACTGGCGATCGTGCGGGCCATCGTCCAGGCCCATGCCGGAAGAATCGAAGTCACCAGCCGGCCTGGCCTGGGTACCCAATTCCTGATCACGCTGCCGCTGGACCAGCCCGCCGGCTCCTCTCTCCCAGGTGTTGTGGCACCCTCGGAAACTGATCTCAAGCAGGTGATCAACCATGGCCTTGCCCGCAATCCTTAGCCTGCTTTAATGTCTTTTATCCGGTCCCGGCGTCATGAATACAGTCCTGCCTGCTTTGAGCAAGTCAACTTCAGCGGCGGGACAGAAACCTGCATACACGATCTCTGAACGCAATTCCATCGCCAACACTCCGGCTGCCGCTACCGACGGGCAGCCTGTCTGCGTGGGTAATTTAAAAAGGATACAACCATGAAAAAGATCCAGCTGTTCTCCACCGTACTGATTCTCTCCCTCCTTCTGGCGGCTTGCGGAGCTTCGTTATCCGCCGGAGAATTGGAATCCAAAGGGATATTCGCCTCCAGCGATGCCCCTTTTGTGCCTGTTCCCACCAGCGTATCCGTGAACATTCCCGGCGCGGTGAGCGCGGCCCATCCCTGCATCGGGGCACCGGCGCCGGCCCACTGGAAGCACGTGGTGGTCCTGATGTTCGAGAATAAAAGCGCCGATGAGATCCTTGGGAAGGCACCCTATATCACCGCCCTCGCCAAGAACTGTGCGACCGCCATCAACTGGATGGATGCGGACACCAAGGTCGATGGCACCAAAGATGGCCAGTACGACTCCAAGCCCAACTATACGACCCTGACCAGCGGCGTTTCTCCCTCCGTCCATGGCATCGTCAAGGACACGTATGAGAAAACCACCAACGTGGATAACATCTATCACCAGATGGCCCTGGCCGGGCTTTCGTTCAAGGATTATTACGAAGCCGGGCCTGGTGGATGCAGTGTCCGGTTCAGTGGCGATTATCACGATGCCGTCCGCTTCTACACGGATGTGGCTGATATTTGTAACGCGCACGATGTCCCGCTCTCGACGTTCATGAAGGACCTGGCCAATGACGACCTGCCGGCATTCTCCATGCTGCTTCCCAACAAGGACCACAGCATGCACAATAACAGCATCGCCAGCGGGGACGAGTATGCAAAAACCATCCTGGATCCGTTGCTCAACTCACCGGCCTACGCCCGCGGCGATGTGGCGGTCTTCTTCCTGTGGGATGAGGTCGATCCCGTTTCCAACGTGCTGATGGCTCCCTCCATTGTTCCGGGCACCCGGATCAATGTGAAAACCGGGAACCCAATCTCCCACTATTCCGCCCTGCGGACCTGGGAGGACATGCTCGGCCTGCCCCTGCTTGGGGATACGAAATCGGCGCCCAGCCTGCTGCGCTATTTTGGAGACAACGGCTAAGGCGGCCATACCGTAAGACCGTCCCGAAGGCTGTACGCTGCCGCTCAACAAGATCGGAATCAAGCCTTCGGGACGAAGTTTGGATGTCTCCGGGAAGGTGGCCCAGGCCGGGCTGACCTTCAAAAAGGGTGGTAACTTTTTCTACACCATTTCGTCATGTTGGCGGAATTGATAAATCCAGTCAGATACATCGTACTTTAGTGTTGTGGCACAGCCTTCCCGGTTTGGGAGGGTATTATGATCATTTTAGAGATCAACGAGGAGAAAGGAGGTGAAGTCTGATGGCCAAAAAACAGTATGTCACGCCAACTCTGAAGGAGCATGGCATCGTCCGCGAGATCACGCAGTCCGGTTCCGGCGGTCGTAATCCCAAGGGTTTTGGCAAGGATAACAACCCGGGCATGAGCAAGCACTAGTCAGGCTGCACCCGGCAAGGCTGTGCATTCAGCTTCGCCTGTGTTGCGTCCATGCAGCCAGGCGGTGCGAAACGACAGGGTTGATTGGCAGTCACTCTTTATAGGTAAAAAAACAGGTGAAACAGATTTCTGCCAGTTAACTCTTCATCGGTCACTCAGGAAGCCAGGCGGTGATCGAAGCGAAGAGAGAGCCTGCGGGCTCCCGTTCTCCAAATAAAGTGCCGATAGACGGCCCGAGAGGTCCATGAGCGTTCCGTCACAGGTTTCCCAAGTTGCAACGGTGGATCGTGATCTAACATTCCTGGCTGCTGCAAAAAGTACGAGCCAGGATGCATTTCTTGCGATCTTCGATCTACACGCCCCCGCCCTCTATAACTATGCCTTTTTCCTGTGCGACAGTGCACTGATCGCCGACCAGATCGTAGGGGAGGTCTTTGCCCGACTGTCGGAGGATCTGCTGGCAGGCAGGGGACCCAGGATCAACCTGCGTTTTTATCTGTATGGGATCGCCTATCGCCTGCTGGCGGATGAGACGTATTTTTCCGACCGCCCGCCGGTCGACATGCTGCGGTGGAAGGATATCCGCCGGGGGAACAATCGCCTCAACGCTGAAGACCGGCCGTATGTTGAGACCGTGCAGCGGGCCCTGCGGGATGACTTGAAGAACGATCAACGGCATGTCGTGGTACTGCGTTTCATGGCGGGTTTTAGTGTGAAGGAAACCGCGGCCATCATGGGGAAGACGGTCACCAATGTAAAGGTGATCCAAAACCGGGCCATGGCCGCCCTGCGCGAGGCGCTTGGAGATCCCGTAGTGGAAACCCGTGCCATCTCCCTGCTGCTGGCGAGGATGTCGGGCGCTTAAGTTTCTCACAATGCCCCGGCTGATCGGCGCCGGGGAGAAAAAGCTCTGTTTTAGAAGGGTGGGGGAAATCACTGCAGAATGTAAGTTTTGTAAGGTTTCTGCAAGGTTAAACCTATTGAAATCTCTATAATCCTGAGTATTATATGAATCGGGTGGACAATATCTGGATTTTCATTGCGCCCTGCGCCACCAGCTTTCCTCTGCGTGCCGCTCATTCTAGCCGATGAGCGGCACGCCTTTTAAGCCGGTGGAGAATATCCTTTGGAAGGAGGGGCAGGCAGCTCTTTTTTGTAGAAACGGTAACGCTTATAGATCCTTGCCCCGGTATGGTGGGCGATGTCCCAGGTGTCGGGGTTCTCTTCGCCTGTCAGGGAGATGTCGGCCCAGCGGTACCCTTTGGCGATGGCCCGCCTGGCCATCTCGGCAAAGAGCAGGATGGCGGCGCCCGTGTCCCAGTATTCGGGCAGCACGGCCACGGCTTTGATCGACAGGCTCTTCGGCCTGTACTTCCGGTAGCGCAGGAGACGCAGGTAATCCCAGGGATGGCGCAGCCCGTTGAGG
>JBLMZU010000331.1:0-6125 GCA_050258995.1 Bacteroidota bacterium | reverse complement strand
AGTTTTTCGCCTTCGCGCCGGCAGAGTTTACAAACCGGACCAAGTTGTTTGGACATAGATTTTTCTTCCTCTAAATCAAATTACACGCGGCGCTTTTTCGGCGGACGGCAGCCGTTGTGCGGTACCGGCGTAATATCAGAAATCGAACGGACTTTCAGCCCCATTGCCTGGACGGCGCGGATCGCGTTTTCACGTCCTGGCCCGGGACCCTTGACGAAGAGATCCACTTCCTGGATCCCCAGCTGCTGGGCAGATTTGATAGCCTGCTCTGCTGCAAGGCGTGCAGCAAACGGCGTACTCTTGCGGGAGCCTTTGAAACCGGCGGAACCCGCGCTGCCCCAAGCAACCGTATTGCCTTCCGTGTCGGTCACGGTCACAATGGTGTTATTGAACGAGGCAAAGATATGCACCTGTCCGGAAGACAGATTTCGTCTGGTCTTCTTGGCACCGGCGCCCCGGCGGGTGGAACGTACACTTTGAGCCATAATCTCTTAACCTCTTATTTCTTTGCACCACGGCGACGACCACGCCCGGCGACGGTTTTCTTTGTACCTTTGCGGGTACGAGAATTCGTTCTTGTCCGTTGACCACGAACAGGTAAATTACGACGATGACGCATGCCGCGATACGACCCAATCTCGATCAGGCGCTTGATGCTCATCTGCACTTCGCGGCGAAGATCACCTTCGACTTTATAATTTTTACTAATGAACTCGCGGATCGCCTGCACATCCGCCTCAGACAGGTCCTTGATCCTGATATCAGGGTTAACCTTGGTCTGAGCCAGAATTTCCTGCGCGCGAGTAGGCCCGATTCCATACAAATAGGTCAGGCCAACTTCCACCCGCTTATTACGGGGAAGATCGACACCTTCAATTCTCGCCATAGTTCAACTATCCCTGTCGCTGTTTATGCTTTGGATTTTCGCAGATAATGAATACTCTGCCTTTGCGCCGAACGATTCTGCATTTGGCGCAGCGTTTCCGTACTGACGGTGAAACCTTCATGACAAAACTCCTTACAACTTACTCTAGTAGCCAAGTTTTTGATTATACACGCTCGTGCAACTTTCGTCTAGATACACGAACTCAGAAAAACAGATCAAAGGACAGTCAGGAGTAGAGGTTCTCCTTCAGTAACAGCCACGGAATGCTCAAAATGGGCTGTCAATGATCCGTCTGCGGACACCACGGTCCACTGGTCGGGCAGGACGCGGGTCTCAGGGGTTCCTACCAGCACCATGGGCTCGATTGCAATGGTCATCCCCGCTTTCAGGGGCAGACCCGAACCCGGTTTGCCATAATTGGGAACCTGAGGTCCCTCGTGCATCTGCTTGCCGACACCGTGGCCTGTATATTCCCTTGTTACGTAAAAGCCACGGCTTTCCACGTAATTCTGTATCGCCGCCGAGACGTCCCCCGTGCGATTGCCGATCCGCATCTTGTCGATGCCGGCTTTCAACGCGCCCTCGGTGACATCCAGTAATTCCTGGGCGCCCTGGGAGATCTCGCCAACACCGGCTGTGAAAGCCGAGTCGGCAACCCAGCCTTCGTACACGGTACCGCAATCAATCGAGACGATATCCCCTGCCCTCAGCTTCCGGTTCCTGCTCGGTATGCCGTGGACCAGTTCCTGATTGATGCTGACCGTAATCGAAGTGGGAAATGGCGGGTGACCATATCCCTTGAACGGCGATACGCATCCGTGTTTCTTCAGCACTTCCTCAGCAGCCGCGTTGAGTTCGTACGTGGAAACACCCGGTTTTAAAAGTTCTCTTACAGTGGCATGCACTGTGGCATTGATCCGGCCGGCCTCCCGCATAATCTGGATTTCGGCCGGGCTTTTCAAATGTATCTGGCGAGCCCAACTCATAATGTCTTCTTATTTACTGCCTGGAGCAGGTTTTCTGTCACCTGCTCGATGGACTCCATGCCATCGAGCTCAACAAGCTTTCCATTATTTCGATAGTAATTGATCAAAGGCGAGGTCTGTCCCAGGTACACATCAATTCGGCGTTTGACAGTCTCAGCCTTGTCGTCATCTCTTTGATAAAGTTCCGATCCATCGAAGTCGCAGATGCCGTGTACCTTCTCAGGATTGAACTTCTCGTTGAACACATGCCCATTGGCACGACAGGTCCAGCGTGCGCTCAGCCTCTCCACCAGGGTATCCTCATCTGCAGTGATGAACGGGACCGCATCCACATGTCCATTGAATTCCTGGAGCATGTTTTCAAGAGCGTCGGCCTGGGCAGGAGTACGAGGAAACCCATCCAAAATGGCTCCCTCTTTACAATCCGGGCGGGAGAGGCGCTCACGGATCATGGCGATTGTGACATCGTCCGGGACCAGCTCACCTTTGGTCATGTAGGTCTGGGCAAGCTTTCCAAGCTCGGTCTGGTTTTTCAGGTTTTCACGGAATAGATCGCCGGAGGAAATATGGGCCAATCCACTCCTTTCGGACAAAATCTTAGCTTGCGTTCCTTTCCCAACTCCGGGCGGTCCAAGTAAGACAATGTAGGTCGCCATACTACTCCTGTTCTACTCTGGTTTTGTCTCTAGCTGATCAACAATTTTTCCTGATAACCGTGTAGTTTAAGCTCAGCCTCAATATTCATAAATGTATCGCGTACCACACCTACCACAATCAGAAGGCCGGAGGATGAAACAAGGAACAGACCGGCCGAGGATCGGGCTCCAGGCAGCAGCAATTGAAGGAGAAATGGCATGATGGCAACACCTCCCAGTAACAACGCGCCGGGCAGCGTGATTCGGCTTTGGATGCGGCTCAGATATTTCTGGGTTGCCGTGCCACTGTGCACACCCGGAATTTGGGCTCCGGAGCGCTTCAGGTTGTCGCCATAGTTTTGCTGCTCGAAAATCACCGTGGTGTAGAAATAGGTAAACGCCACCACCATGATAAAGTATAAAATCCAGTAACCCCAGGAATCTGCACCAGAGGTCGGGTTGAAGAACTGGACCATGTTTTTGGCAAAGGTTGACACCCACGGAATGGAGGAGTTAACAAAGTAACTCGCAATAATTCCCGGGAACTGCAGGATCGCGCTGGCAAAGATCAAGGGGATCATGCCGGCCAGGTTCACCATCAAAGGCAGGAACGGCTGGGGCATTCTTGCCACTTTGCCGCGACTCATCGCATAGAAGATCTGGCTCTTATGCGGGTACATGATCGGGACATTACGGCGTCCCTGCTGAACATAAACGATCGCAAGCACTGTGCCAACGATAATCACGAGCATGGCGATCATCAGGATCCAGCGGTTTTGTTCGTCCAGCCAAAGGGTGTAAAGATTACGCGGGATCTGGGAAACAATACCCGCAAAAATGATCAGGGACAGGCCCTGACCGCGGATCCCGAATTCCGAAATCAATTCGCCCAGCCAGATGGCAAACATGGTTCCGGCCGTCATGACAAGCACCGTTGTGATGGATTGCATCCACATTCCCTGGGTAAACCCAAAGGGGATGATCGGGGTTGCCGAGAGCGAATTGAAGATGTTAATCTGTCCGATTGCCGAAAGCATTGCCATCGGAACGGTAAGATACATCGTCCATTTTTCCATCCACTTGCGTCCTTCACGCTGATCTTCATTCATCTTCTTCTGCAAAGAAGGAATGATCGGAACAAGCAGCTGCAGGATGATCTGGGCAGTGATGTACGGATACACACCCATCGCCAGGATGGAGAAATTTTTAACGGTGCCGCCCGAAAGCAGATTCAGGAATCCGAGGAATCCGCCCCCGTTCGTCTGGAAGAAGGATTCCAGAGCAGCAGTATTGATGCCCGGGACCGGTATGACGGCTGCCACACGGAAAATGATCAGGAGACCCAGAGTGATTAACAACTTCTTCCGGATATCCTCTGACCGCCATAAAAAGCGCCAGGCTGATTGTTTCTTTTCAGGCATCTTTGATGGTTCCTTTTAAGTGGAAACTAACCAATCAACTCGACGCTGCCACCGGCCTCTTCGATCTTGGCCTGGGCACCGGCACTGACACGATGGGCGCGAACTTTAAGCGCGACCTTAAGATCACCGCGTCCCAAAATGACAACAGGGTTACGAGGGTCGCGGAGCAAATGGGCGCTCTGCAATGATTCCGGAGTGACTTCCGCGTTTGCCTGGAAGGCTTCGGTCAACTGATCCAGATTGATCTCATTATATTCAACCTGGTTGCGCGGGGTAAATCCCTGGCCGCGCATGAACGGGAGACGGCGGTAGAAAGGCAGGTTACCACCCTGGCGGTAAAGGTGTCCGCCCTGACCGGATCGTGAGCCCTCACCCTTGGTTCCCCGCCCGGCGGTCTTACCCTGCCCGGCGGAGATACCCCGGCCGACGCGTTTTTTATTCTTTTTGGAGCCCAGATTGGGCACGAGATCGTGTAGTTTCATCGTTCTATCCTACTTCTTCGACCTGGACGAGATGCTCCACCTTGCGGATCATCCCGCGTATAGCGGGTGTATCCCGGTGTTCGATCGTCTGGTGCATTCTGCGAAGCCCGAGTGCAAGCACCGTCTGCTTCTGGTCCTTGGTATATCCAATCGGACTGCGGACGAGTGTCACAAACACGGTCTTGTTTTCATTATTATTACTAGGCATTCTGCTTCCTCCGCTCCCAGAAGGGCGTCAGCTCGGCGACGCTCTTGCCACGGCGGGCCGCCTCTTCCTGGGGAGACTTCAATTGCTCAAGGGCATCGAAGGTTGCCTGGACCACGTTCAGGACGTTGGCGCTGCCCTGGGACTTGGTCAAGATATCGCGCACGCCAGCCACTTCCAACACTGCACGGACGCCGCCTGCTGCGATCACACCCGTTCCGGGGGAAGCCGGCTTGAGCATGACACGCGCACCACCCACCTTACCCAACACTTCATGGGGAATGGTCGTGCCGGCCAGGTTCACAACATGCATCTTCTTGCGGGCACGCTCGGAAGCCTTGCGCATCGCATCGGGGACAGCATTGGCCTTGCCCACGCCCATGGAGATGGTGCCGCGCTTGTCGCCGACGACCACCGTCACACGGAACTGGAAGCGGCGGCCACCCTTCACGACCTTGGCGACACGAGCGATTTCAATGACGCGCTCTTCGAACTGGTCCTGCCCTTCGAAATTCTGCTGTTCAGTATTTTCGTATTCTGCCATTTCCTACTCCATGCGCCTAGAACTGCAGGCCGCCCTCACGAGCGCCATCTGCAAGCGCCTTGATGCGCCCAATATAACGATAACCACCGCGATCGAAGACAACAGAGTCAATGCCCTTGCTCTTTGCGCGCTCTGCCACGGCCTTGCCGATCGCCTTGGCCTGTTCGGATTTCTTCATGCCTTTAAGTGTTTCACGCAGATCACGATCCACTGTGGATGCAGAAACCAGTGTCCGACCGGACTGATCGTCGATCACCTGGACATAGATTCCTGAAAGACTGCGGAAAACGTTCAACCGCGGTCGATCAGCGGTTCCCTGTATATTTTTGCGGACGCGCGAATGACGGCGGGCGCGTGCCACAGAACGAGAATTGGCTGCCATGGCTTACTTGGCTCCCTTCCCGGCTTTACCGGCTTTGCGGCGAACTTTTTCGCCGACATAACGAATGCCCTTGCCGTGATAGGGCTCGGGCGGGCGGACGCCGCGGATCTCGGCCGCAGTCTGGCCCACAACTTCACGATCGTAGCCGAGTACCTTAATGACGCGGGTCTTCTGATCGACTTCGAAGGAAATGCCGGCCGGGGGTTCCATCTTTACCGGATGGGAGTATCCCACGAACAAGGCCAGGTCCTTTCCCTGTAACTCGGCGCGGTAACCCACGCCTTCCACCTGGAGCGCCCGCTCAAAACCAGAGCTGACCCCGTGGATCATGTTGGCTATGACGGCGCGGGTGGTGCCGTGCAGGGCGCGCTCAGCGGCGGCGTCAGACTTGCGTTTGACAACGACCTGTCCGTCCTCCATCGCAATTTCGATCTGCGGAGAGAACGACCGCTTGAGTTCGCCTTTCGGCCCTTTCACATGGACGTCCGAACCCTGTACATTCACCTGTACACCGTTCGGTACGACCACTGGTAATCGTCCAATGCGAGACACTTAGTACCTCCTGCCTTCTACCAAACTTTGCA
>JBLMZU010000330.1:0-10385 GCA_050258995.1 Bacteroidota bacterium | reverse complement strand
CTGCAGGAACTCTCGGACGTCCGCCCGGGTCACGTTGGCGACCGATTTGATCTCCTTTTCCATCCACAGCTGGGAGGGATAATCGAGATTCATCAGGACCTGCTTGTCGACTTCCTCCTTGCGGATGGCATTGATGACAAGCCGCCCACCCGGCTTGAGTCGCTTCATTGCTTCGCCGACCGGGCTCCAGACGGGCGTGGTGTCGATGACCGCGTCCAGTCCCTCCGGAGGGCTTTGGTCGATGGCTCCTGTCCAGGCGGCGCCCAGCGAGAGGGCGAATTCACGCTCATTCGGATTTCTGCTAAACACACAAATATTCGAGTTTGGAAACTTATATCGCGCAATTTTCAGCACCAGGTGATTGGACCCGCCAAAACCCATCAGGCCGAGGGTTTGTCCATTCCGAAGGTTGCACAGTTTGAGGGCGCGATACCCGACGGCGCCTGCACACAACAGAGGGGCGGCCTCTGAATCGGAAATGGGCTCCGGTATTGGATGCACAAAGTCAGCACGGACTTTCATATATTCAGCATAACCGCCATTGATATCGCGTCCCGTGGCTTTGAACTCAGGACAGAGATTTTCCTGTCCCGAGAGGCAATACTGGCAATGTCCGCAGGCGGAGGCGATCCAGGCAACGCCGACGCGCTGGCCAATCTGGAGTCCAGTGGTTTGCCGCTGCTCCTCCGACAGCGAGCTGCCTGACTCCACAACGCCCACCACCTGGTGTCCCAACACCACCGGCAACTGCGGAGGGGGAGTCCGCCTTTCGATCTCGTCCAGCTCAGTGTGACAGACTCCGCACCTCGTCACGTGCAGCAGGATCTCTCCCGGGCCAGGAACTGGATCGGGAAACTCAACCGGCCTGAGGGGGAACTTCGCCGGTTTTACCTCCATGAGGGCGTCAAGTACCATCGCTTTCATCGCTGAACTTTTTACTTGGGCGGAAGGGTTAAAGCAAAGTCTATCCCTTCCTTGATCCAGATACTGAGCTGTTTGTCGGTTTTGGTTCCATCCGCTTCGACCAGGAGCCAGCCATTCATGGGCCGGCCCGACATATCAAACGGGCGTGTATGGGGCTTCTTGAGAAGGAGGCTGTGCTGTTCAGGATCGACTCTGACGATCAAATCATCCTTGATCACGCCGCATGCCATGTTCCCATGTAGGAGATAACCGACCCCGCCGAACATCTTCTTTTCAGTGAATGGAAGCCCATCCAACTGTGATTGAACCCGCTCCGCTAACTTGAGGTCGTATGGCATGCTTACTTCTCGACCAGGCGCTTGAAGTAAAAATAGGCGATGGAGGCGTGCTGGGCGACTCCGGTCATTTCCCATTCGTCTTCTCCAAGCGCATTCAACTCTGCCTCGTCAAGCGGCTTCTCGTTTTCCAGGTTTCGGACGATTTGCTTGTATTCCCATTTCACCGGCTTTTCAATATACACCATGGGCGGACGAATGGGTTCATTCGGGTCGGGTGCATCCGGTGGGAGGATTGAATAGTGCATATCTGACTCCTTTTAGATCAACCTTTAATTAATCCGCCATGATACTCCAACTCATAGGCGGTCTGCTGTCCACGACGGATCGATTCATGCCCGTGGAATCTGTCAACGTTTCCTTCGCTTGTGTCTACATAGGTCAGGTCCGCTTCCGTGTGCTGGAAGCCACCCAGGAAACGACCCTGCGTGTACAGGCGGGAAAGGCTGGCTTTGATCATGCCCCCGGCCTGCTCGGCGGTGATCAGTTCCGGGCGCAGGATGCGGCCATAATAATTCATTGCCCAGACCGGCCTGTCCTCCCGATACACGACTTCTTCGCCGATAAAATCACTACCCCCGAAATAGCTGTCGTGATATGCCCAGGGACCGTCCGAGAAACGGAGGTCATGCGAGCCTGCCCGGCAAGGCGGCACTTGCTCGCCATCTCCCACATACGTGGCCGCTTTGGCCCGGACGATGAAGGCGTTCAGCTCATGAAGATCCATCTTCTATCCTGTCCCAAACTGGCGATCTCCCGCGTCGCCGAGACCCGGCACAATATAAGCGCGTTCATTGAGATGGTCGTCGATCGCTGCGACATGAATGGGGATATCGGGATGCTGATCCTGCATCGCTTTAATGCCTTCCGGCGCGGCGATCAGCCCGACAAATTTGATCTTCTTGACGCCCCATTTCTTGAGAATATCGGCGGTGGCGGTGGCGGATCCACCGGTTGCCAGCATGGGATCGAGGATGAGACAGACCGACACACGCGGCTCGAGCGGCAGTTTGTTGTAGTATTCAACGGGCCGCAGGGTATGCTCATCCCGGTACAGGCCGATATGCCAGACCTCCGCACTCGGCATCAGCCCCCAAACGCCCTCGACCATTCCAAGCCCGGCCCGCAGAATGGGAACCAGGCCGATCTTTTCCTGCAGCTCTGCTCCGGTCATCTTTGCCAGCGGCGTCTCCAGCTCGCGCGGCATGACGGCCAGGTCGGCTGTCGCTTCATAGGCGAGCAGGGCGGCGATCTCACGCACCAGCTCGCGGAATTTCTTGGGCTCGGTCCTTTTGTCCCTTAAACGGGAAAGTTTGTGCTGAACAAGCGGGTGGGTGGATGCATAGACGTTGGACATATGGGCCTCCGATGTGGGATAAAGTTATTATAGTCGGCGGCGTGATTTTTGGCACATGACTCCGGGTTTGAACTTGCGTATACTGAAAAGCGGGGACCGGGACAGGTTCTTTGTTGCAAATGGAGCGGGTAGAGAGCGAGAAAATATGAAACCCAACTGGATCTACTACGGATTGATCTTACTGACCATCGAAAAGATCGTCCAGCATATCGCCGTCACACTTGCCTTCTTTTTCGACTGGCAGGGAATCGGAGCCACTGTGGTTGTGCCTCCCAGGATCCTGATGATTGCGGGCGCGATCGTTGCTGTCCTTTTTGCCGTCAGTTTATGGGGCCTTTTTCAGAAACGGGCCTGGGCGATCCATCTGCTCATCTTTCTGGCTGTCTTCGACATGCTGGGTGAGTTTGTGGCGCAGGGAACAATCGCCATTAACATGAACGTCTCCTTCCTGGTGGCTACTCTTTTGCTCATCCTTGCGCTGGTCTACCGGGGCCAAATGCGCAAAGCTCAATTGCAGCCATAGAAGAAGTGACATAAACATGCCTTTTGACCCGTGACGCGTCCAGGCCTTTGCCGTACATTATGAAATGGACAAGGATGCCATCATGAAACTCGAAGGCTTGCATATCCTGCTGACCTACCAATGCACCTATTCGTGCAATCACTGTTTTGTCTGGGGAAGTCCATGGCAGACCGGTACCCTGACCTTGGGGCAGATCGAGAATATCCTGGAGCAGGCAAAAGACGCGGGCGTGACCTCCATCTACTTCGAAGGAGGGGAGCCGTTTCTATATTACGCGATCCTGGTTCAGGCAGTCCACCGGGCGGCGGATATGGGCTTCTCGGTGGGCATTGTCTCGAACGCCTACTGGGCTACAACCATTGCCGATGCTGAGGCATGGCTGCGCCCGTTCGTGGGACGGCTGGCAGATCTGACCGTGAGCAGTGACCTCTTCCACTGTGAGGAGTGCCTGGGTGAAAAGCCGCAGAACGCGATCGCGGCGGCCAAGTGGATGGGAATTCCCACCGGCATGATCAGCGTTGCCCAACCGGGGGCGACAGCTGTCGAATCTCAGGGTCAACTGGCTGGCGAAAGCTGGATCATGTACCGCGGCCGGGCGGCGGAAAAGCTTGCTTGCCGCGCGGTCCCTCATCCCTGGGAGACGCTGGATTCCTGTCCCCATGAGGATCTGCGCGAGCCGGGGCGCATCCATCTCGATCCGCTGGGGAATCTCCACATCTGCCAGGGCGTGGTCATCGGCAATTTGTTCGGGAAACCGCTTGGGCGGATCTGCCAGGAATATGCGTCCGATTTACATCCGATCTGCGGACTGCTGCTCTCTGGCGGACCGGCTGCCCGGGTAAGCGAATACAGACTCCCACACGGCTCTCACTACGCCGATGCCTGTCACCTGTGCTACGAGGCACGGACGAGGCTGAGAGCGCGCTACCCTGACATCCTTCAACCCGATCAAATGTATGGAGTGAGTTTATGAATGGAAATGATTTTATGAGCTGGATCCTGCGCTCGCCGCTGCACGGGATGTTAAGCAACGGCATGATGCTGATCACCGTCAGCGGGCGCAGGACAGGAAAGAAATATAACCTGCCGGTCGGCTATTATCCCGAGGGCGGCAATCTATGGGTGATCACCAGCCGCGACCGGACCTGGTGGAAAAATCTGAAGGGTGGGGCGCGGGTCTCACTGCTTTTGAAGAGGAAGCCTGTCAGCGCCTACGCGGAACCTGAGCTGAATCTCGAAGCAGTTGAGACGCGCATGCATGACTATCTTAAGCATGTACCCCAGGCTGCCAAACCGATGGGGATTCGGGTGGAGCATGGCCAGGTCAACGAGCAGGATATTGCCCGCACCGCCAAAGACAGGCTGTTCATACGAATCTCACCATATCCCGGATAAGGGCATCCATAAAACAACTATTAATGTTTTGTTTGAACCGATTAAGGGAAGCTAAGGAAAATTCGCACAAACCGGGGATGATAGTAAAATGAAATTGGAAAGCGTGTGACTCAAACGGTTGCCACTGCGACCGTTTTTGTGTGTCTAGTCCCTGGGAGCGGAATAACACAATTTATTTTGGTGTTAGCTGTCAATTTATTATGAATTCAATATCGTTATCGGCTCAACCCATCATCGACATGCGCGATGTGGTGAAAGTATATTCCACCGCGGCAGGTGATTTTACCGCGCTGCGGGGGATCAATCTGCAGGTAAGCCCCGGAGAGTTTGTGGGGATTATTGGCAAATCCGGCGCGGGGAAGTCCACCCTGCTGAATATGGTGACAGGCGTGGATCATCTAACGTCTGGTGAAGTTGTGATCAACACCAATGGCGTGCCCGTCTCCCTTCATAAAATGAATGAGGATGCGATTGCAAACTGGCGCGGGCACAACCTGGGCGTGATGTTCCAGTCCTTCCAGCTTTTACCCATGCTGACCCTGGTGGAAAACGTCATGCTGCCCATGGACCTATGCGGTAAATTCAATTCGAAGACATCCCGGCAGCGTGCCCTGGAACTGCTCAGCCTGGTGGAGATCGAAGATCATGCCAACAAGCTGCCCTCCCAGATCTCGGGGGGCCAGCAGCAGCGTGTCTCGATCGCGCGGGCGCTGGCGAACGATCCCGAAATCCTGGTGGCGGATGAACCCACTGGCAGTCTCGATTCTCTGACCGCGGAGCATATCTTTGATGTTTTCGAGCATCTTGTCGATGAGCAGGGCAAAACAATTGTCATGGTCACGCACGATGAATCACTTAAGACTCGCTTTTCGCGTGCCATACGGATCGCCGATGGGGAACTCGATCTGGCGGACGAGCCTGCCCTTTCAGCGAACGGAAAATAAAAAATGGCCAGTTTATCCAACTCACGCAAGACGGAGTTTACGCCGGGCACACATGCCATGTCCAGTCCCAATGCCATGATCGATATGCATGGCATTGTCAAAGTTTTCAAGAACGCGGCAGGTGAATTTACGGTTTTGAAAGGCATTGACCTGACGATCAACCGCGGTGAATTCGTCTCCATTGTCGGCAAGTCAGGCAGTGGAAAATCAACCCTGCTCAATATGATCACCGGCATCGATCATCCCACCCGCGGGAAGATGGTCATCGGCGGCACGGATATTTATACCGGTGTCACCGAGAGCCAGCGCTCCAAATGGCGCGGCCGGAACCTGGGAATCGTCTTTCAATTCTTCCAGCTGCTGCCCATGCTGACCCTGGTGGAGAACGTCATGCTCGCCATGGATTTTGCCGATATGTACGATTTCGATGAACGCCCCGGCCGTGCCATGGACCTGCTCAAGAGGGTGGGTCTGGAGAAGTTCGCCAACAAGCTGCCCGCCCTCGTCTCCACCGGACAGCAGCAGCTTGCGGCCATTGCCCGCGCCCTGGCCTGTGACCCGCCTCTCCTGGTGGCGGATGAACCCACTGGCAACCTGGACACAAAATCGGCGAATACGATTATCGATCTATTCCAACAGCTTGCAGCAAGCGGCAAGACCGTGGTGATGGTGACGCATGACCCCTCGCTGACCTCCCGCACGACGCGCAACATCATCATTGCCGACGGCGAGCTGATCGATGAGACCGTGGCCCGCTGCCTGCCAAAGCTGCGTCACCGCCATTTGTTGGAATTTACCAAGCTCGCGGAGGAACGGATTTACCCGGCGAATGAAACCATTATTTCCCGTAATACACCTGTGGACCATTTCTTCATGATCCGCAATGGGGAGGTGGAAGTGGTCCTGCAAGATATGCAGAATGGGGAAGTGGTGATCTCAAATTTGAAACCGGGTGAATTCTTTGGCGAGATCGAGTTGATGCGCGGCGGATTGTCCATCGCCAATGTCCGGGCGGGTTCGGAAGGACCCGCCGAAGTGCTGGTTCTGCAGCGCGCGGATTTTATGCGAGTCATCGACGAATCCCCGATTACCGCCGATGCTCTTGGGGAGGTGATCCAGAAAAGATTGGAAGAGCATCGTGCCGCGGACCCAAGGGCCGTTGCCTCCTGATGATTACATGGAAATGATTTTTAAATGAAACCCCGTTGGCGAAAAGTACTTCACGATCTCTATGATAACAAGGGACGCACCCTGCTGGTCGTTTTTTCGATCGCAGTCGGCGTGTTCTCCATTGGCGTCATCGCAGGCACCTATGCGATCATCTCGAATGACATGAGCGCCTCGTATGCCGCCCAAAACCCTGGAAACATCGAGTTTCGAATGATGAATTTCGACGACGATGTGCTGACCTCCATCCAAAACGAAAGGGGATTGAAGAACGTGGAAGCGCGGCGGGTCTTCAATATGCGTGTCCGCGTTCCAGGCACCGAAAAGTGGACGACCCTGGACATGACAGCTTTCCAGGATTTTGAGAAAAACTCAATCAACCTGCTTGCTCCTGTCGAAGGCGCATCGATCCCTCACAAACGTGAGATCATCCTGGAAAAACATGCATTGGATAAACTGGACATCGGCGTGGGCGGCCAGCTTGAAATCCAGCTTGCAGATGGTTCCACAAAAATCCTGCCCGTTGTCGGCGTGGTGCAGGATACCGCGGCCGGTGCCGCTGACTTCCTCGCCTCGCCGTTCGGATATGTCACCATGGACACGCTGCCCTACCTTGGGCAACCAAGGTTGTACAATCGCGTCTATGCTACGGTCTCGGAAGGCGGCGACAACATCGTCCATATCCGGGACGTGGGCGCGACATTGAAGGACAAGCTCGAAAATAACGGTCATGCGGTCATCCGTTCACGATTCTCCGAGTCGCACAAACATCCTCTCGCCGACACGGTGAACGCCATCCTTGGCATCCTGCTGGCACTTGGAGTTATGATTCTGTTCCTATCCGGCTCGCTGATTGCGAATACGCTGAACGCGCTGCTCAATCAGCATTTGCGCTATATTGGCGTGATCAAGCTGGTCGGCGGGCAGAGAAGACAGGTCTTCATCATGTACTTCGCGCTCATCCTGGCATTTGCCATCCTGGCGCTGATGATCGCCGTACCTCTGGGCGGACAGGGTGCCTACGCCTTGTCCCTGTATATTGCGAAAATGTTAAACTTCAATATCCTGGGATACCGGATCGTGCCGGCTGCTTTTGGGATCCAGATCCTGGTCGGGCTGCTGATCCCTCTCGTTGCGGGTCTGGCCCCGGTGATCAATGGATCGAAGATCACGGTGCTCAGCGCGCTCAGCGGAGACGCCTCCGAGGATCAGAAAAAGATTTCGGCTGACGGCGAGAAGCGCCTGCCCTGGATCGACTGGATGCAGGTCCGGATGACGCGCCTCCTGGCTCATCGCGGCATCCATATTCCACGCCCATTCGTCATTTCCCTGCGAAACACCTTCCGCAGAAAGCGTCGACTGCTCCTGACGCTTTTTACATTGACAATGGGCGGTGCGATCTTCATTGCCGTCTTCAATGTTCGTGTGACCTTGCACGATTACATCGGGCAGATCGGGAAATACTTCGTTGCCGATGTATCCCTGGATTTCGACCAGCCCTACCGTCTGAATGAGATCCGCCAAAAGGCCATGGAAGTACCGGGCGTCCAGGCTGTGGAGGGCTGGCAGTTCCTGAGCGGCGATATGCTGGACGAGAAGGGCAATATGCTCGAGACCCTTAACCTCTTTGGTCCGCCAGCCGGGAGTAAGCTGATCCAACCCCTCATGCTGGAGGGGCGCTGGATCGAGCCGGGGGATGTTCGCAAGCTGGCGATCAGCGAGGGCGCCAAGAAGTATTATCCGGGCCTGAAAACGGGTGACACGATCCATCTGAAGATCAATGGCCGTGACGAATTGTGGCAGGTCATTGGGCTCTTCAAGTTTGTCGACCGGGAGGGTGTGATCGGGTATGCTCCCTATGAATATGTTTCACAGGTGAACGATCTTGCCAATCAAGCCTCCTCCTACCGGGTAGTGACCGACAGGCACGACCGTCCTTATCAGGATGCCAAGGGCGTGGAGCTGGACAAATATTTCCGCGATCTCGGCTACAAGGTGCGCATCGCCCAGGCGGGACGCGCCTCCCTGGACACGGCGACCGAAAGCATCGATATCCTGGTGGTATTTTTGTTGATCATGGCGATCCTGACCGCGGTCGTCGGTTCCATGGGCTTGACCGGCACCATGGGGATGAATGTCCTGGAGCGGACGCGCGAGATCGGCATCATGCGCGCCATTGGTGCCGATGACCGTGCCGTCATGCGGACGGTGATCGCCGAAGGACTGGTCATTGGGATGCTCTCATTTGCCCTGGCGGTCGTCCTTTCGATCCCATTCACCTATCTGCTGTCCACCATCATCAGCCTGGCAATTTTTCAGTCCCCGATTGCAACAGTGTTTACTTACACCGGGTATGCCATCTGGCTTGGCCTGGTATTGATTTTGTCCGCGCTGGCAAGTGTTCTGCCGGCCCGGAACGCGGCGCGCCTCACGATCCGTGAGGTGCTGGCTTATGAATAATTTCTAAATGATAAAATATTTCCAAGTGAGGAAAAGTAAAGAGGAATCAACAATGAAGAAAACCACGTACAACTTCATCATACTCATCGCGATCGCTGCCTCCCTGATCTCTGCCTGCACGGGTCAACAGACTCCCACAGCAGGCGCGAATGCGGCATCGGCCACAGGCACACCCGTCTCGCCTGACCAGGTAATCGCCGAGGGCCATCTCATCCCGGCCCAGGATAGCACGCTAAGTTTCCAGGGGGCAGGTACCCTGGTCGCTGTGAAAGCCAAGACCGGGGACCAGGTCAAAAAGGGCGAAGTGCTTGCCCAACTGGGCGGCCAATCGGATGCAGCCTACGCGGCTGCACAGCTCGAGCTTGCCAATACCCAGAAGGCCCTCAAAGATCTGCAGGAAAACGCAGACGCTGCCCACGCCCAGGCTTTGATCGCCGTGGATGATGCCCAGGAAGCCTACGACAAGGCCGTCGATTATTATGACTCCCTTTTTAAGTCATACAAGTACGATGAGCTTGTTTTCCGCCGTATTGTTACGCCGTTCGGCGTCAAACGGATTCCCGAGATCAAAACAAGAAAAATAAAAAAGGCCGATGAAGAGACCATCGCGGATGCCAAAAATGACATGGATCTCAAGCTCGCCCAGCTCGAGGCGGCCCAGAAAACTGCCGACCGGACGAAAGATGGTCCTGATACGGACCAACTGGCGCTCCTCCAGTCTCGCCTGAAAGCGGCGGAGGCAGGGGTCGCGGCCTTTTCAATCGTTGCTCCTTTTGACGGCGTTGTGACGGAAGTCAATGTATCAGAAGGGGAGCAGGTCGGTCCCCAGACCTGGGCGGTCAAGATGGCCGATACCAGCTCCTGGAACATCGAGACCTCGGACGTTACCGAGCTGGAAGTCGTCAATATCGCTCCCGGCCAGAAGGTCAGCTTTACTGCAGACGCCCTTCCGGGCATCACGATGCACGGCGCTGTCACCGAGGTCAGCCAGTCCTCCTATACCCAGAACGGAGACGTGATCTATACGGTGAAGATCAAAGCCGATGATGTGGACCCCCGCTTGCGCTGGGGCATGACCGTTGAAGTGGTCTTCGACGCATTGGATTAATTGAGAATTAGAAAAAATATTTTTGTGACAAAACCCTGTTGACTCGATAAATTTTTTGCGCGAGAATAAAATTCCTCCGATAAAAAGCAAACCTGAGGAAACTCAGCGGCGCAAAGTCATGGGTCTAAAGTTTTAGAGGTATCTAAGCCATGATTGCCAGACTGCCGATAAT
>JBLMZU010000329.1:0-5117 GCA_050258995.1 Bacteroidota bacterium | reverse complement strand
TCAACAGCATTATTGTCACCTTTACCGCGCTGATCCTGACCCTGTTCATTGGCTCGATGGCTGCCTTTGCCCTGGCGGAATATGATTTCCCCGGGAACGCACTGACAGCCCTGTACCTCTCCATCGGCATCATGATCCCCATCCGCCTGGGGACAGTGGGCATCCTGCGGCTGATGGTCGGGCTCAAGCTCGTGAACACTTTGGTGGCGTTGATCCTGATCTATGTCGCCCAGGCCCTGCCGTTAACCATCTTTATTCTCTCACAGTTCATGCGCCAGGTGCCAAAGGACCTGAAGGACGCCGCCCGCATCGACGGCGCCAGCGAGTACCAGATCTTTGGGATGGTCGTGCCGCTTGTCCGCCCCGCGCTGGGAGCCATTGGCATTTTCACCATGATCCCGATCTGGAACGACCTGTGGTTCCCGCTGATCATCGCCCCATCGGCCAAAACGGCAACGGTCACGCTGGGCGTCCAGCAGTTCCTGGGACAGTTTGTCTCCGACTGGAACGCTGTGCTCTCCTCCTTGACTCTCGCAATGGTTCCGATCCTGCTGTTGTACCTGGTCTTCTCGAAACAAATGATCCGCTCCATTACGGCCGGGGCGATTAAATAACACTGTCGTTGCGAGGAGGGCACTCGCCTGCCCCAGTGAAAGTGTGGGGTTGCCCGACGAAGCAATCTCGTGGTACCGGGAGATTGCCTGGTCAGGACGTGTGTGGCTCTCACTGACAAAGGAACATTTGGAGGCTTCATGAAAGTTGGTATCGTCGGCGTTGGCTTCATGGGAACGACCCACGCGGCGGGCTGGGCGGAAACGCCCGCTGAGATCGTTGGCTTTACTGCAGAGACCCCGCAGGAAGCAGGTGTGATTGCAGAACAATATCAGGCCAGGATTTATCCCTCGCTGGATGAAATGCTTCCGGATGTGGATGTGGTGGACATCTGCTCCCCCACCCATCTGCACTATGAGATGGCACTGAAAGCCGCGGCAGCCGGTAAACACGTGGTCTGTGAAAAGCCGCTGGCCCGCACCACGCACCAGGCCCAAAAGATCGTCGATGCCTGTAAAAAAGCCGGCGTCCAGCTCCTGGTGGCCCATGTGGTGCGCTTCTTCCCGGAATACGCCCTGGCGCACGCTGCCGTCGCCGAGGGACAGATCGGCAAGCCGGGAGTGATCCGCCTGCACAGGGGCAGCTACCGGCCCAAGAAACCGGCCGGCAACTGGTTCCTGGACGAGGTCAAATCCGGCGGCATCCTGATGGACCTAATGATCCATGATTATGATTACGCCTGCTGGGTGGCCGGGGAAGTAGAGTCCGTGTACGCCCGGCGCGTGACCGAGCACCACATCGAGGCGCCGGTGGATTATGGCCTTGTGATCCTGACCCATCGCTCGGGCGCGCTATCGCATATCTCAGGCGCCTGGGCCTACCCACCGCCAACCTTCCGCACGCACATGGAAATCGCCGGTGATCAGGGCCTGATCGAGTTCGACTCGGACGGCACCGCCCCGATCCAGAATCTGGTCCTCAAGACCGGCGGCGCCGATGCGCCCGATGTTGCTCTTCCCTCCAGCCCAGTCAGCGAAAGTCCCTACACCACCCAGATCAAGGAGTTCTACAGCGCGCTTGCAAATGGAACGACTCCCCGCATCAGCGCAACCGATGGCCTGCACGCCGTCCAGATCGCGGAGGCTGCTCTCGAGTCAGCCCACAGTGGCCAGCCTGTAAAACTGCATTCCCTCGTGGAGGCATCATGACCCGGATCGGTATCCTATCCTTTGCCCACCATCACGGCGAAGCGTATATTGCCAACCTGCGCCGCATCCAAGGTGTTGAGATCGTCGGTGTCACGGACGACGACCCGATGCGCGGCCAGACGATCGCGGCGCACAATAACGTCCGTTACTTTCATACCTACGAGGATCTGCTTGAAGAGAAGCCCGACGGTGTGATCATCTGCACAGAGAACAACCGTCACCGCCCCGTGGTGGAGATGGCCGCCTCGCGCGGGATTAATGTCCTGTGCGAGAAGCCGCTCGCCATTAGCATCGAAGATGCCCGGGCCATTGTCGATGTATGTGACAGGGCGGGCGTTCTGCTCATGACTGCCTTCCCCCTGCGTTTCAGCGCGCCCCTGCTGGAGATCAAGGCCCGTCTCGATAACGGCGACTTTGGCGATGTCTACTGTTTCAATGCCACCAACCAGGGTGAAGTGCCAAACAAGCATCGCCAATGGTTCGTGGACCCTGCGCTGGCAGGCGGCGGGGCGATCATCGATCACACCGTGCATCTGGTGGATATCATGCGCTGGTTCACCGGTTCGGAAGTGAAGACTGTGTACGCAAAAAGCAACCGCATCTTCCATGCCGATGAAGTGGAGGTGGAAACCGGCGCGCTGGAAATGCTGACCTTCGATAACGACATGTTCGCCACCATCGACGCCAGCTGGTGCCGTCCCCAGTACTGGCCCACCTGGGGCGGCCTGGGTTTCGAGATGGTCACCCAGCGCGGCGCCGTGATCGTGGATGCCTTTCGCCAGAATTTGAACGTCTATCGGCATGAATGGCAGACATCCCGGTGGCTGCCCTGGGGCTCCGATTCGAACCAGGCGATGATCGAAGAGTTCGCTTCTGCCATCCTTGAGAACCGGGAACCGCGTGTGACCGGCGTGGACGGCCTGCGGGCGGTGGAAGTCACACTCGCCGCCTATGAATCGGACCGCTCCGGGCAAGCCGTCGAGGTCAAGACAGCATGACGCGTCCAAACCAGCGGCTGCTCATTCATCATGCCCGCTTATTTACTCCCGTCCAGCCGGGCCGGGCCGGGTGGTTGCTGGTCGAAGGCGGCCAGATCCGCTCGATCGGCTTTGGACAGGCGCCGGAGTTCAGGGAGGATCCCTCCCTGCAGAAGGTGAACGCCCAGGGTGACATGCTGCTGCCCGGTTTCATCGACCTGCACGTCCACGGGGCGATGGGCCATGAGCTGATGGATGCATCCCCTGCCGGCCTGGAGGAGATGGCCCGCTTCTATGCCTCTCACGGCGTGACCGGCTTCCTGGCCACCACCTGGACTTCCAGCCGCGAGTCGATCCTGAAGGCGCTCGAGCTGGTGGAGGAAATGCGCGGCCCGATCCGGAATGGGTCGACACTGCTTGGCGTCCACCTCGAAGGGCCCTATCTCCATCCGACCCGCTGCGGCGCGCAGGAGGTTAGCTACATCCGCCGCGCCGAACGGGCGGAGGCGCGCGAGTTTCTCGATACCGGCGTCATCCGCCTGCTGGCCCTGGCGCCCGAATTCGAGGAGAACCACTGGCTGATCGAGGAATGTGTGAAGCGCGGCATCACTGTCTCGGCCGCTCACACGACGGCCTCCTACGAGCAGATGCAGATGGCTGCCATGCGCGGCGTTTCTCAGGTCACACACACCTTCAACGCCATGCAGGGACTGGGCCACCGCGAGCCCGGGACGGTCGGCGCGGCGCTGACGATCCCGCAGCTTTCGTGTGAGCTGATCGCCGATAACCATCATGTCCACCCCGCGGTGCAGAAGATCCTGGTGGATGTGAAGACTCCCTCGGGCGTCATCCTGATCACGGACGCGGTCCGGCCGGCAGGGTTACCCCCGGGCGAGTACATGCTGGACGACCGGCCTGCCAACAACCGGACGGGCGCCGTGCGCCTGGCGGATGGCACACTGGCCGGCTCTGTGCTGACCATGGAACGCGCCCTGCAAAACATCTGCGCTGCCACCGGGCGCCCGCTGACCGAAATGTGGCCCGCCTCGAGCCTGAACGCGGCCCGCTCCATCGGTCTCTCATCCTGCAAAGGCAGCCTGGAAGCGGGCAAGGACGCCGACCTCGTCCTGCTGGATGAGTCGTTCCAGGTCCATCTGACGGTGGCACAGGGAGAGATCGTTTTTCAACAGTAGTTGATACATCGGGAAAGTCATCCGGCGGGATATTCGTAGACACAATCTCTCGAATATCCCGCCGGTCTGTTTATATGGAATAAGTCATAGTATCATAAGTCAAATTCCACTCCTGTATTCGCCCATTTTATGATATACGTAGTAGTGAAATATTTCACTATACATTCCTCGCCCGTTTCTTGTGGGTGAGAAAAAGGACTAACAAATGGATATCGTATTTACCCCGGGATTGGACCCGGCCCATGATGTTCTCAACTATGGACGTCAGCCCCTGGACGGCATCTTTGCCCCCAAAAGCGTCGCCGTGATCGGCGCCACAGAAAACCCCGGCAGCGTCGGGCGCACCATCGTCTGGAACCTGCTCAGCAGCACCTTTGGCGGGACGATCTATCCCGTCAACCCCAAGCGTCCCAGCATCCTGGGCATCAAGGCCTACCCCACGCTCCGCGATGTACCGGAAGTGGTGGACCTGATCGTCGTGGTCACGCCTGCCAAGAGCATTCCCGGCATCATCGAAGATGCAGTGAGCATCGGCGTGAAGAGCGCCATAATCATCTCCGCCGGCTTCAAGGAGACGGGTCCTGAAGGCGCCGACCTTGAGCGCCAGATCCTCGAGCATGCCCGCCGCGGCAACATGCGCATCATCGGCCCGAACTGCCTGGGGGTCATGAGCCCGGTATCAGGCTTTAACGCCACCTTCGCCACCACCATTGCCCGCCGCGGCAGTGTCGGTTTCATCAGCCAGAGTGGTGCGCTGTGCACCGCCATCCTGGACTGGAGCCTGCAGGAGAACGTCGGCTTCAGTCACTTCGTCTCCATCGGCTCGATGCTGGATGTGGACTGGAGCGACCTCATTTACTACCTGGGTGACGATCCGCATACCAAGAGCATCGTCATCTACATGGAAACGATCGGCAACGCCCGGGCCTTCCTCTCCGCCGCCCGCGAAGTGGCACTGACCAAGCCGATCATCGTCATCAAGCCGGGCCGCACCGAGGGCGCCGCCAAGGCAGCCGCTTCCCAGACCGGGTCCCTGACCGGCAGCGATGAAGTCCTGGAAGTCGCCTTCCGCCGCAGCGGTGTGCTGCGTGTGAACAGCATCGCCGAGCTGTTCTACATGGCCGAAGTCCTGGGCAAGCAGCCCAGCCCCAAGGGCCGCCGCCTGACCATCGTGACCAATGCCGGTG
>JBLMZU010000328.1:0-16582 GCA_050258995.1 Bacteroidota bacterium | reverse complement strand
GCTTAGGCAGGTCCGCTTCCAGGTCGCCTCCGGATGCTCAAGATAATGATAAAGATCATAAAGATCGCGAACATTGTTCTGCAGCGTTTCCCGAACCACATCATCCAGCGCCTCCCTATCCAGGCTGGCGCCGCGGGCCACCCATTGATTAACCCGGACTGCCCGTGTAACTGTGGATTGACGGTGCGTGGCTGCCCAGCGCCCGATCGCGTCGCAAACGGGGTATCCAAGGCCTGGTGGAACCAGCCGCGCGATGGCGGAAACAAAACGGACTGTGAAAGGATTATTGATCACCTGCTGGAGGTCGACTGTCATTTGTTTGAACAAAACGCGACGAGACAGTCAATACATATCTGTGCCTCGTCTGGTCCCTGTGCAAAATTATAGCACCCCGGATTACTGCTTTTTTCATTGACAGCAACACGGCCTCATGTTATCCTTGCGGGCGTAGGATACCAGTAGTTTGCTTTGGAAGTACCAGGTTGGCTCACGGATCGTCCGTGAGCCGCTTTGTTTTTACCGCCGTTGAGGCGGCTCCGATGCAACACCCAATGAGTACCCTCCATATTCTTTCTTTGCCAAGGAGGCAAAAATGTCGGAACGTATCAACGGTACAGTCAAGTGGTTCAACGGAACAAAGGGCTATGGCTTTATTGCTCGCGATGGCGGCGATGATGTCTTTGTCCACTTCTCGGCCATTCAGGGCGATGGATTCAAGAACCTGCAGGAAGGCGAGAAGGTCCAGTTCAACGTCGAACAGGGCCCCAAGGGTCTTCAGGCCAGCAACGTGGTGGTTATTCGCTAATTGAACTACTGATACCAAAAGCCCCGGGATGAAAATTCCGGGGCTTTTGCTTAATTGTTCAACTTCAACTGTTGTATTTATGTGATTCGCTTGAGCAGCCTATCCCTCCATACGAGGTGAAGTTTATGCATATCGATGCTTAAATATTGAAGGGATTGAGCAGCCTGTACCCTGTTGATCACGTTTCCCCATGCATCGAAGCCCGGATGACTTGTCGCAATGATCTCCGCCTGCTGCAGTATGAGATCGGCTCTGGCGGTAAAGCGGCGCACCTTGCGTACTTTGTAACGAGGGTGTTTTTTCTCAAGCCATTTTGCTTCCAATTTTCCAACATTGTTATTCATGGCCTGTGCCGCTTTTAGATCGGCAAGTTCAGATTTCCATTGCGATGACAGGCTTTGATTGGACCCCGGGATGGCGCCGGCCCCTTGTGCGGGACTTGCCGCGAAGACGCCTGTTGCTGAAATGAAAGCGAGTGCCAGGGAAACGATGAATGCAAAAACGATGCTTCTTGGAACGACCTTCTTAATCATCCTATCCTCCTTTATGGCTGGAATTAGAATATTGCACGCTGATTAAAAATTTCAATTGGAATGAATAAAGTTGAATGAGAACTTCCCACCCTCCTTATAAGAGTTAAAGGCAGTGCGATCCCCGGGTAGCGAGGCGGAAACCAAATTGAACTTTGCCAGGTGAACAATTTAGGGGAGGACATTCTCACCTTATTGAGCGGCCGCCTGCTTCCATAAAATCCCCGGGAAGAAAATCCCGGGGATTTGACTTAATGACGTAGCCAGTTTCAAAACTACGCAAACAGAGCCCGGATCTTATCCGTCAGCTCCATGTGGAACCTGTGCAGATCAAGAGCCAGGTTCTGAATCGACTGATTGGCTATAGCCCTGTCGGTAACCTTCCCTTGATCGTTGAAACCCGGATGCTTGGCCACAAGCTGTTCCGCCTGGAAAATATCTGCGGCGATCTGCGCGGCATAACGATTTTCCTTATGCATATCAATGGAGGATCGCTTCGTCTCTCTCCATTCCGTAGCCCATTTTCCAATACTGCTCTCCAGGATGAACCTGTCTGCTTTGTAAGCGGCAACTTCAGCCTTCCACTGGGAGACCAGGCCCAGATCGGTGCTGCGGATCGAATTTTCCCTGTGCGACTGGCCAGCGGCGAAAGCACTTGTCGCTGAAATCGTGGCCATTGACAGGGCAATGATGGTTGCAAGAACGGTACTTCTATAAACGACTTTCTTTAACATCGCAACCTCCTTTGTTGCTTGAAATAGAATAATGCGGATGGATTAAAAACATTGGATGGAATTGATAACGTTCCATTAGAAATCGTTGTTCTTGTTTTAAGAATTGTTTTCTAGTCAACCGGGTTGATCGGTGTAAAAGAATTGGGCCACAATATTATTGCACTGGCGTTTTGCCTACGGTGACAAAAGAGATCCCGAGACGTATTGTCTCGGGATCCTGTATTCCAATATTTGGACTGTGAATAATATTTTGAGTCCCAAATTACGGGGTTGGGGTGGGGCTTGGAGTAGCGCTGGGAACTGGACTCGGGCTGGCGGTCGGGACCGGCGTGCTGGCGGTGCCAGTACCCGTTCCTGTACCTGTACCTGTACCGGTTCCGGTCCCAGTAGTGGTGGTGGTGGTGGCGAAGCACGAGCTCTGATTTCTCTTGTTGATGGTATTGTTGTCTGATCCCATCTTTTCACGGAGCATGTGCAGTCGATGCAGGTATGCAGCCAGCAGCTTTTCGGGATGGCTGGCGTAATATTCACCCCTTCCCTTTACCATGAAAAGCCCTGTGACCGAGGTCGTGTTCCCATTGGACGACGCGCCGTTGCTTGAGTTCCCCGTAACGGGGATCACACTCAGGCTGCCGCCACTTTTTATCAGGGCTTCGGCGGCTCGCAGGGTCATCATATACTCATCCCTGTATTTCGCATCAGTCGCAGAACAAAATTTGCCGGGTTGCGTCTCGAAGTTTTTCGAGATCGCAATATCTGCCCGCAGTTTTTGTACTTTGGCCTGCCAGGAATCATTATTGTTGTTACGGTTGGAGCCCCCGCCAGGTCCGGTTGGGGCGGCAAAAACGCTGCTTAGCGGGAGAGCGGCAAATACGAAAGCGGCGATCAGGGAAAGGACAACCAGTGTGTACAATGGTTTCCTACGGTTACCGTCGGCGTTGCGCGATTCATTTGAATTCATACTTTTACTCCTTATCACTATACAGATAAAGTTATGGGCGGGTTGGAACAGATGCCCATGTGTCTCAGGACCCTCACAGGCTTCCTGATAGACATGCATGGCATCATACATAAAAATTCTTCGCCTGGATATTGTGGATGTTCCTACAAGGAGGGCTGGAACAGCCCTATCGCCGTATGGGGAAGGATTGCTAGGAGGGGTGGGTAACTCAGGTAGAGGCATTCATGTTCTTTTTAAAGTCGTTCAGTCAGCGTTAATAGTGGATCGAGGGTCGGGGAATTTCCGGGCTGAATTCCGGTCAGGGTCCCTGTCGAATAGAAAATCCCCTGGAAATCACTTCCGAGGGATTTTCTCCATTTTCCTATACGGATGTTGGCCGAGCTTGAATCAGCCGTACTTATGGGGATGTTGTAGTGGTTGTACCGGCCGGCAGCAGCCTGTAGTCTCCATGCAGCCCATCGAGCTTGTCCTTATAGACGCGCATGAGACGCAGGTTCTCAGACAGATCCTTGAGGGATTTGTCGGCCTGGATATCATTGATGACCTTCCCCTTTTCATTGAAGCCTACATGATTTATGGCGATTCTTTGCGCCGCTCGCAAGGCGACCCCATAGTCATTGAGATACTGATGGGCCAGGGCGAGGTCATTCCGATCCTCAAAATCTGCCGGATAGACTCTCACCCGCTCATAGAACTTTCCATAGTTGCTCAGCTTGGTGAGCTTGTTGCTCCATTCCTCGGCATAATTATTTGTGCCGGATGTGGCAGCGAAAGCCTGAGAGACCGGCAGGGAGGCAAAGAGCAGGGCCAGAATAAGGGATGATACGATCAGTTTTTGAAAGAGTGGATTCCCCGCCTCTGCCCGTACCAGTAAATGGGACAATAAATTCGTTTTCATGCATTTCTCCTTTTCCTGTGAACGAATTCACATGTTTAATGAATGATTGTTAAACGCCGGTCCTCGAAGTTTTGTTCCCAGGAGGCATCCAAATGTTTCCTAATAGCACCTTTTTTGAAGGATTAAGTGGGCGAGCTGGATCATTCGTTAAATAGAAAATCCCCGAGGTCCGGCCCTCAGGGATTCTAGCCTTGCCAACGAACGCGTGGCTTGAAAGCTATCCGTATCTATTCATGAACTTTTCCATGCGATGCAGGGCTTCCTCGATCTGTTCGTAGGCCGTCGCATAGCACATGCGGACAAACCCGTCACCGCCGGGACCGAAGGCATTGCCCGGCACGACGGCCACATGCTCCTCGCGCAGCAATCTTTCAGCAAAGGTCTCATCGTCCATGCCGGAGGCGCGGATGTTGGGGAAGGCGTAAAAGGCGCCGCGCGGTTCGAAGGCGTGCAGCCCGAGCCGGTTCACCCCGGCGACCAGGAGTCTGCGGCGGCGGTCATATTCAGTCACCATTTCCTCCACATACGAGTTCCCGTTTTTCAGGGCTTCCAGCGCCGCGTCCTGGGCAGTGGTCGGGGCAGACATGATGGTGTACTGGTGGATGCGTACCAGGCCCTGGATAATATCGGCCGGTCCACAGGCATAGCCGATGCGCCAGCCGGTCATGGCGTAATCCTTGGAAAACCCACCCAGCAGCACGGTGCGATGTTGGATTTTTTCGTCCAATGCGGGAAAGCACACATGCTCAAAGTCGTAGACCAGGCGGTCGTAGATCTCGTCCGATACCACCAGAAGATCGTGTTCCTCAGCGATCTTGGCGATCTCGAGCATCACCTCCCGAGTGGCGACCGCGCCGGTCGGGTTGGAGGGATAACCGATAAAGATGACCTTCGTGCGCGGCGTGATCGCCCTGCGGATGTCGTCCGGGTCGACCATGAAGTTGTTTTCTTCGCGTGCCACCACTTCCACCGGGACGCCGTTCGCCATGATCACTTCCGCCTGGTAGGAGACAAAACAGGGTGTGGGGATGATCACCTCGTCGCCCGGGTCGAGCAGCGCGGTAAAGGTCAGGTACAGGGCCTCGGAAACACCCACCGTGGCGATGATCTCGGTGGCGGGGTCGTATTTGACTTTGTACAGGCGCATGAGATTTTCGGCGATCGCCTGGCGGAGCTCGATCTTGCCCCAGTTGGAGGTGTAATGCGTCTCCCCGTTTTGCAGCGAGCGGATGCCGGCCTCCAGGATCGGTCGCGGCGTGGTAAAGTCCGGCTCACCGATCCCGAGCGAGATCACATCCTTCATCGTTGCGGCAATGTCGAAGAACTTCCGTATGCCTGAAGGCTTTAACCCGGCCACTCTCTTCGATAGACGTTGAACATCAGTCACTTCCTGCATTCGGCCTCCTGTACTTATATGGGTTGTACCAGCCATTCATCGGGGACTTCCCGATAGGTTAAATCAAAAGCCTGCCCGTCGGTGGTCTTGACCCGGAATCCCATCTCGCCGGGACCGCGCCACCGGGACACGATCTCCGCCACCTCATAACGGGTCCCCTGCCAGGTCAGGGAAAGGGGGCGTTCCGCATAGGTGGAATCAGAGCGGCATTCAACGGTGTCCATCGGTCACTTGGCGACAACCGAGCTGTTATCCCCGATGTTCAGGGACATGGGCGCTTCCTTGTTTGGTTGTCCCTCCACAAGACAGTTACGGCCGATCAGCGAATGGGCCAGCGCGGCGCTCTTTATTTCCGTGCCTGCCTCGACGATGCTTTCCCGGATCACAGCCTGGCTGATTTTGCAGTTCGGTCCAACGGACGTAAAGGGGCCGATGACAGATTCTGTAATTTCGGCACTGGGATGAACAAAGGATGGTGCAAGGATCTGTACACTGCCACGCTGCTCATTGCTGGTGACATTTGCGGATCCCTGCTCGAGAAGGATTTTATTTGTTTCCAGCGTCGCGTCGATCGTCCCGGTGTCCAGCCATCGCCCGCTGATCTGGGTCCGCACCCGGGCGCCTTTTTCGATCATGACGGTGATCGTATCGGTCAGGAAGAATTCCCCTTTCAGCGACAGGTTGCGATTCATCTGCTCTTCGATAGCCTCCAGGAGCTGGTCGCCGCTCTTGAAATAATAACAGCCGATGACCACCAGGTTATTGTCCATGGAGGTCGGCTTTTCGATAAAGCGTTTGACCCAGCCGTCCTCACCGACCTCCGCCACGCCAAACCGTCTGGGGTCGGGGACAGGCAGCACCCAGGCCACGCAATCCGCGTGCTCCTGTTCGAGGAAGGAAAGGTCGGTCTCGATGATCGAATCGGAGAAGACGACCATCATCGGCCCGTGCAGGTGCTCGCGCGCCAGCCAGAGCGCGTGGGATTGCCCCTTCATTTCATGCTGGACCACATAGTGTGACTTGATCCCGGGATAGTTCTCCTGCATGAACCTGGGGACTTGCAGCTCGCCAAGATAAGGCCCGACGATGAACACAAACTCCACGTTCTGTGGATCGGGCAGGGTGTTGAACATGTCGAGCAGGTGCTCGAGCGTGGTCTTGCCTGCCACACTGACGAGCGGCTTGGGCTTGCTGTGGGTGTGCGGGCGCATGCGTGTACCCCAGCCCGCCATGGGAATGACAACAGTGAGTGTTTTTTCCATAAATCAATTTTACCGCGTGAAATTTACGCCGCGGCTCCAACTGTATCCTCTTGTAACAAAACGATTATGACCCCGGGGTGCGACGCAACTTAACCGTGCCCCAGGATGGGATGCGGCTTGTACGCTTCCTCCAGCCGCTTCGTCTCCTCGTCCGAGAGATGAATATCGAGGGCCGCAATCGCCTGGTCGAGGTGATCCATCCTGGTCGCGCCGATGATCGGGCTGTGAACATAGGGCTTGTGCAGGATCCAGGCCAGGGCGATCTGTGAGCTGGTCACGCCGCGTTCTTTGGCGACTTCTGCCGCACGGTCGGCCACGTCAAAGTCTTCGTCCCGGAAGTACATGCTGTTCGCAAACGGGTCGCTTTGCGCGCGGGTCGTCTCGCCGCCTCCGCCGCGTTTACGGTTGCCGGCAAAGAATCCGCGCGCCATGGGACTCCACGGGATGAGCCCGATTCCCTGGTCGATGCAGAGCGGGATCATCTCGCGTTCCTCTTCGCGATAGGCCAGGTTGTAATGGTTCTGCATGGACACAAACCTGCTCCATCCATGTTTCTCGGAGGTGTGCAGCGCCCTGGCGAACTGCCAGGCAAACATAGATGAGGCGCCGATATAGCGCGCCTTCCCGGCCCGGACGACATCGTTCAGTGCCTCGAGTGTTTCCTCGATCGGGACGTTGTAATCCCAGCGGTGGATCTGGTACAGGTCCACATAGTCCATCTGCAGGCGCTGCAGGGATTTGTCGATCGAGTCCAGGATGTGCTTGCGCGAGAGCCCCTGGTCGTTGATGTCATCGCTCATCTGCCCATGGACTTTGGTGGCCACGATGACATTCTCACGCCTCACACCCAGCTGCCTGAGCAGGTTCCCGGTGATCCGTTCACTCTCACCCAGCGAATAGACATCGGCCGTGTCGAAGAAGTTGATCCCTGCGTCGAGAGCGCGTTTGAGGAAAGGCTTCGCCTCTTCCTCCGTAAGGACCCACTCCCGCCAGCTCTTCGAGCCGTAACTCATCATGCCCAGGCACAGGCGCGAGACCTTCATGCCGGTCTTTCCAAGATTTGTGTATTGCATAAAGTTCCTTTCCTAGGTGGACCATCGCCTATGGTCCATCGTCCAAACTACAGCTTCGCTTCCAATTCACCAATCACTTCTTCCATGAGATCCACGGCCTGCTTCAATGTTTCTGCATCGAATGCAAACCTGGCGCCGGCCGCGGCAAATAATTGCGGCAGAGGAACGGTGGCACCCAGGGAAAGTGCCTGGCGGTAATCCGCAACAGCCTTTTCCTGGTCCTTGAGCGCATTCGCCCAGACCTGCGCGGCACCCAGCTGGGCAAGGCCGTATTCCACGTAATAGAACGGCGACTCGAAAATGTGACCCTGGCGATGCCAGTAGGTCTTCTTGTGATCCTCCAGGCCGGAATAATCGATGCCGGTCATGAAACGGTCCCAGAGATCCGCCCATTTCTCCTCGCAATTCGATGCAACGGAGCCTTCGGCGGGATTCTCATAGATCCAATGCTGGAACGCATCCACCAGGGCCATGTACGGCCAAAAGGTGATGCTGGTTTCCAGCAGCTCGATCTTGGCGCGGGCTGCTTCACTTTCGGTGTAAAAGCCGCCATATTTCCTGGTCGTATAGGGAGAGGCAAGCATCTCCATCCCCATGGACGCCACTTCTCCAAACTCGGCCGGGAGGTAGATCTCGCCGCGCTGATAGAAATGGACATGCGCCCGCTCGAACTCATGGAAGGCATGTCCGCCTTCATGCAGGATCGTTTGCACATCGCCGGGCGTGTTGGTGTTGCTCATGAAAATAAAGGGGCGATGAGCTGCATGCAATCCCAGGCTGTACGCACCGGATGCCTTGTTCTTGCGGTTTTCGACATCCAGCAGACCTTCGTCGATCATGGTCTGGAAGTAGCCTCCCAGCACCGGGTCCACATGCTGGAAGACGGCAAGTGCCTTTGCCAGGAAATCTTCATCGGACGCGGCCGCTCTAATGGGCGTATCGGCATGTGGATCCACCTCCTTGTCCCATGGACGAACCGAGTCGAGTCCCAGCCGCTGCCGCCTCCGTTCATAGACGCGCTCCGCTGCCGGCACCACCACCTGCTCGATGGCGGCATGGAATGATTTGCAATCTTCCGGGGAATAATCGAAGCGGAATTTTTGCTTCCACATGTAGGCGCGGTAATCAGCCATGCCGGCATTCCCGGCGATCTTCAAGCGCACGGGCATGAGCTTTTCCCACAGGTTGTTAAAGGACTGACGATTCTGCAGGAGACAGGCCTGGGCCGCCTCCCAGACGCGCTGGCGGGTGGAACGATCCGTCTCATAGAGGCGGGCCTGCATTTCATAGAAGGTCCGCTCTTGCCCCTCCCACATCACAGTCATCGAGCCGCGGATCTTGTTGTATTCTGTGATGAGTTTCTGTTCTTCGGCAAGCAGCGGCAGGTTTTCCTCCTTGAAAATCTCTGTCTCCGCCTGCATCGTCCGCAGCGCGGTCTCAAAACCTTGCGGAGAGAGACCACTTGCAAGCAGCCTGTCCTTCAGCTTCTGTTCCGCCGTTTTTACAAGAGGCTGTAGCACTTCGACATACTTATTAAACTGTTCTTCGATCACGGGGTCCGCGGTATTGACCGTTGTGGCAATATTGAGTCGCCAGTATTGTTCGTCTGCGGTTCCGGCGAGACGGGACCAATCCCTGAGCCAGGCCTGCACAGTTTCACCGTTCAACGGACGGGATTCGAGCTCCTTGTAATACGGCTCAAGGTCGTTCCAGGTCAGGGCAAGAATCGAATCCTTATCGGTGGGAAGCTCTTGAAAATCCATTTGATCTCCTCTTGTCTTGGTAATAAAAAAATAGAGCCTTGCAAGGCTCTATTTTATAACAGTCAGGTTGGCGAGTGAGGCTGCAAGTCTCTTGATCCCCACGCTCTCGAACACCACGTCCACGATCTCGTCGTTGTCCTGGATTCGGCTGTCGAGGACAATGCCCTCGCCCCAGACCGCGTGGCGGACGTGGCTCCCGGCGCGGACTTTGGATTCCATGACGGGCGCGGCATGGGGCCGGGAGGGGAGGGACCACTGCGTATCGGGCACGCGTCCCCGGATGGAGCGGCCGGTGCGCGTTTTCCCAACCAAAAGATCAGCCGGCACATCATCCAAAAAGCGGGAGGGATAGGTTTCCTCAGAGGCCCCGCGGCCACCGCGCTGGATGGCCCGGATCATGTACAGCTTGTCCTTGGCACGTGTGATGCCCACGTAAAAGAGACGGCGCTCCTCCTCCATCGATTCGGGCTGGTCGAACGACCGGCTGTGCGGAAGGATGCCGTCATCCAGGCCGACGATAAAGACCACGCCAAACTCCAATCCCTTGGCTGCATGGAGCGTCAGCAGCGTGGGGACATTTCCCTCCTTGATCGTATCCTGGTCGGATACAAGAGCAACATTCTCAAGAAATTCATCCAATGAGCGCATCGCGTATTCCTCGGCGAGGCGCTTCAGCTCCTGCACGTTCTCCCAGCGGTCAACGCCCTCCTCTGACTGGTCATCGATGTATTCTTTAAAATTGAGGTCCTTGACGATGCGGTCGAACAGCTCGGCGGTGTTCAAGGAAAGCGCAGCTGTCCGCCAGTTGGCGAGCAATCCTCCAAAATCGGCCAAAGAGATGGCGGCACGTCCACTGAAGGATTTCCAGTAGGGCGAGTCTGCGCCGCGTGCCAGGTCGAGAAGGACAAATCCCGGCTGGGTATGGTTCTGGCGGGCGATCATATGCAACGTGGTCAAAGTCTTGTCGCCGATGCCACGCGGCGGGACGTTGATGACCCTGTCCAGGCTGGCCTCATCGGCCGGGTTGTGGATGAGGCGAAAGAAGGCGATCATGTCCTTGACCTCGCGCCGTCCATAGAACCGCTGCGCCCCCACCAGGCGATAGGGGAGCCGCGCCTGTAGAAAGGCCTCTTCCAGTAAACGGGACATGGCGTTCGTGCGGTACATCACCGCGCAGTCGCCCGGCTCGAACTGGCGGGTGGCCACCATCTGGGCAATGGCATCCACCACAAAGGCGGCCTCGGCGTAGTCATCCGGTGCTTCATAAAAGAAAATCTTTTCACCTGCGCCGCGATCGGAAAAGAGTTTCTTTTTCCTGCGGTTTTGGGCACGATCGATGACACCCATGGCCGCATCCAAAATGGTCTGGCGGGAGCGGTAGTTCTGCTCGAGCAGGATGGTCTGGGCGTCATGAAAATCCTGGTCAAAGCGCTGGACATTACGCCAGTCGGCACCCCGCCAGGCATAGATCGACTGGTCGGGATCGCCAACACAAAATATGTTTCGATGGAAGGATGCCAGTTGTTTTACCAGCGCGTACTGTGCCAGGTTGGTATCCTGGAACTCGTCCACCAGCACATGACGGAAGCGCTGGGCATACTTGTCGCGCACGCTTGGCTGTTCGTCCAAAAGACGCGCGGTGTATACCAGGATATCGTCGAAGTCGACAGCATTGCTGGCGATCAGCCGCTTCTGGTATTCGACGTACACCCGTTTTACGATCTCATCACGATAGGTCTGGGTGGGAAAATCATCCGGCCCGATCAGCTCGTTCTTCGCCCGTGAGATCGCCCCGAGCACGCTGGCCGGGCGATAGAGCTTTTCATTGATGTTCATTTCCCGGATCACGCTTTTGACGATCCGCTCCTGGTCGTCGGTGTCGAAAATGACAAAGTTTGACTGGATGGGAAGGTATTCCGCCTCCCGCCGCATGATGCGCGCGCAGATGGAGTGGAAGGTGCCAAGCATGATGCCTTCGATGGCCTGATCGGGCAGCAGACGCTTGACGCGTTCTCCCATTTCCCTGGCAGCCTTGTTGGTAAAGGTGACCGCCAAAATCTGCCACGGCCGGATGCCTTCCACGGCGATCAGGTAGGCGATCCGCTGGGTGAGCACCCGCGTCTTTCCGGATCCGGGACCGGCGATCACTAAAATGGGTCCGTTCCCGGCCGTCACTGCAATCTTTTGCTGGGGGTTGAGTTTATCGAGAAAATCCATAAGAGAAAATAAAGGCGGGTCCTGTTCGACCCGCCCACCTGGTTTGGACTGCTCTACAACTGCGATGTGCAGTTCGGGCAGCGTGTTGCTTTTATCGGAATGCCTGTGAAGCACTGCGGACATTCCTTGGTGGCTGGCGCCGCCGGGGCAGGCGCTGCTTCCTTTTTCTTGAAGCGGTTGATCGAGCGGATGATCAAGAATAACACAAATGCGATAATCAGGAAGTTGATGATCGCCTGAATGAACTTGCCATACGCGACGACTGCATTCCCGACCTGGTAGGTCAGCGTCGTGAAGTCAACTCCACCCATGAGGATCCCAATCAGCGGCATCAGGATGTCGTTGACGAGGGAGGTAATGATCGCTCCGAATGCGGCACCGAGGATCACAGCGATCGCCAGGTCGATCACGTTCCCCCGCATCACGAAGTCCCTGAATTCCTTGAGCATTGTTGTAGCCTCCAATGAAAGATATATTGGGAAGTTATTCTACCGTTCGCAAAAGGTACTGTCAACGAAGTGAGGCGAATGGATGAAAATAGCTGTATGAACAGGGTCGCAGAAGGAGGCACCGCGCTCCCTTGGAACGGCTAAAAACAGTTCTCCAGAACTGTTTTCTTCTAAACGACTGACCTACGGCTGTCCTACGATGGCATTACTGTTGACGCTCTTTCGGAATTAGGTATAATTCTGTCTGCTTGGTACTCTAGAACCTCATGTTCTATTACTCCATTTAGTAAAGGAATCCATGGATGCCCGACTTCATTCTTGATGTGCAAGGGCTTGAAACGACATTTAAGACTCCGGATGGAGTCGTTCATGCGGTAAATGGTGTCTCATTTGGTTTGAACGAAAGCGAAACGTTAGGAGTAGTGGGGGAAAGTGGTTGTGGAAAAAGCGTTACCATGCTTTCTGTACTCGGTTTGATCCCCAACCCTCCAGGGAAAGTGGTGGCAGGGAAAGCAATCTTTGCGGGACAAGACCTCCTCAAAATGTCAAATGAAGAAATCCGCCACGTACGCGGCGCGCAGATTGCCATGATCTTTCAGGATCCAATGACTTCGTTGAATCCTGTGCTGACGATCGGCAAGCAGCTGGAAGAGCCGCTCATGCTGCATATTGGCATGAGCAAAAACCAGGCGCGTGAGCGTGCCGCCGAGCTGCTGGGAATGGTGGGCATTCCAAATGCCAAGGACCGCCTGAACGACTACCCTCATCAATATTCCGGCGGCATGCGCCAGCGCGTGATGATCGCAATGGCTCTGTCGTGCAGCCCTCAAATCCTGATCGCGGATGAACCGACAACGGCCCTGGACGTGACCATCCAGGCCCAGATCATTGATCTGGTCAAACGCCTGCGCGATGAACTGGGTATGGCCATCATCTGGATCACCCATGACCTGGGTGTGGTTGCCGGCCTGGCCCAGCGCGTGATTGTCATGTATGGCGGCTATATCATTGAAGAATCGCCGGTCCGTGAGCTGTATGCCAATCCTACTCATCCCTACACCATCGGGTTGCTCGGGAGCCTCCCCCGTGTCAACGAGCTGACCCGCGAAAGACTATTCTCAATTGAAGGACAACCACCGGTCCTCTTCGAGAAACCCAATGCCTGTCCCTTTGCCCCGCGTTGTAAGTGGGTGGTTGAGCACTGCTGGCAGGAAAATCCTCCGTTGATGGCAGTCGGCCCTGAACATCGGGCAGCCTGTTGGGTGGATACGAAGACCGGGAGACATCGATAATGACCATCGAAAACTCCACTAACACCACCCTTCTTCGGGTGGAGAATTTGATGATGCACTTCCCGATCCGGCGCGGTGTATTCCAGCGTCAGGTCGGTGCCGTTCGAGCCGTTGATGGCGTCAGTTTTGAAATCAAACGCGGTGAGACACTGGGTCTCGTGGGGGAATCAGGTTGTGGAAAATCAACAACAGGCAGGACCATTCTTCAGTTGTATAAACCTACCGCCGGTGAAGTCGAATTTGAGGGTGTGGACCTGGTCAAATTGAAGGGTGAGCAGATGCGCCAGATGCGCCGGAAGATGCAGATGATCTTCCAGGACCCGTATGCGAGCCTGAACCCGCGTATGACGGTGGGTCAGCTGGTGGGTGAGCCCCTCATGGTCCACAACGTTGCCACGGGCGCCGAGATCAATGAGCGTGTCCTGCACCTGCTCGAACTGGTCAATCTGAACCCTGCATTCGCCAGCCGGTACCCGCATGAATTTTCCGGCGGCCAGCGCCAGCGCATTGGCCTGGCCCGTGCCCTGGCCCTGCAGCCCTCTTTTGTCATTTGCGATGAACCGATCTCAGCCCTTGACGTATCCATCCAGGCCCAGGTTGTCAACCTCCTCGAGGAATTGCAGCAGCAGTTCAACCTGACCTACCTGTTCATCGCTCACGACCTTTCCATGGTCAAACACATCAGCGACCGCATTGCGGTGATGTACCTGGGTGTAATCATGGAACTTGCCACCCGGGATGAGCTGCATGCCAAGCCGCTCCATCCTTATACGCAGGCGCTTCTCTCGGCTGTACCGATCCCTGACCCGGTGGCCGATGCAAAACGTGAGCGGATCATTCTCAAGGGCGATGTGCCATCGCCTGCCAATCCCCCTTCTGGCTGCCGTTTCCGCACCCGCTGTCCGATCGCGGAAGGAACGTGCGCCGAATCCCGCCCGGATTTCCGCGAGATCAGGCCAGGACACTTCGTTGCCTGTTTCTTTGCTGAGAGATTTTTGTAAAAGAACAAACCAAGATTTGAAAGGAGGTGGTTGGCCCGAAAAGTGCGTAACGGATCTTGAGAAAACGTTGTACGTGTCGATTGAAACCTTCAATTTTTCTGTGAGGAGAAGAATATGCGTAAACTATTTGCTTTGATGAGCCTGCTGGTCCTTGCCAGTATGGTATTGGCGGCCTGTGGTGGCGCTGCTGCTCCAGCGACAAATCCACCCGCTGCAGCGACGGAGCCCCCGTCAGCAGCCACCCAGCCCCCCGCCGCAGCGACGGAACCCCCCGCAGCTGCTACGGGCATGAAGTCTAAGGACCCGACAACCTTTACCTCGGCCGATTTCGATGTCAGCATCGATACGCTTGACCCGGCCCTGGCCTACGATACCGCCAGCGGCGAGCTGATCCAGAACATGTACGAGACCCTCGTGTTCTATGATGGCGCTGCTACCGACAAATTCAAACCCCTGCTTGCTGAATCCTGGGAAACCTCCGCAGACGGCAAGACCTGGACCTTCAAGATCCGCCAGGGTGTGAAGTTCCACAACGGCGATACCCTGACCCCGACCGATGTCGCGTACAGCTTCCAGCGTGGCCTTCTGCAGGGCGGTACCTCCTCCCCGCAGTGGCTGCTCACCGAGCCGTTCTTTGGTGTTGGTATCGATGATATCTCCCTCCTGGTCGACCCCGCGGGCGGCCTCTATGATGATCGCGAGAACCTTTCCAAGGCCGATCCTGCCAAGCTGATGGAAGCCTGCCAGAAGGTTCAGAGCGCCATCGTCGCTGACGATGCCGCTGGCACCGTGACCATGACCCTGTCCCAGCCGTGGGGCCCCTTCCTGGCGACCATCGCTCAGACCTGGGGTTCCGTGGTTGATAAGAAGTGGATCGGTGAGAACAAGGGTTGGGATGGCACCTGCGAAACCTGGCAGAACTTCTACGCCATTGATTCCGCCACCAATCCCTTCTCGGCCATTGAAAACGGCACCGGCCCCTTCAAGCTCGATACCCTCAAACAGAATGAAGAAGCCTCCATGTCTGCCTTCGCTGATTACTGGCAGGGCGCTCCCAAGCTCCAGCACGTAATTCTCAAGGCCGTCCCCGAGGCTGGCACCCGCTTTGCCATGATGCAGACCGGTGATGCTGATTTTGTCCAGGCTAATGCTGCTGACCGCACCCAGCTGGATGAGCTGGTCGGTGAGCGCTGTGAATACGATGCCGCCAGCAATTCCTACAAGGCCTGCCAGGTGACCGACGACACCAAGCCCCTGCGCCTCTATATTGGTCGCCCGGGCCTCTCCCAGGATGTATTGCTTTTCAACTGGAACATCGCCAACTCTGCCGACAGCCCGAACCCGCTTTTGGGCAGTGGCAAGCTTGATGGTAACGGCATCCCGCCTGACTTCTTTGCTGATGAGCATGTCCGCAAGGCCTTCGCTTACTGCTTTGACTGGGACACCCTGATCAACGATGTGTTCAAAGGCGAAGCTGTTCAATCCATCGGCCTCCCGCTTCCTGGCATGCCTGGTTATTTCTCGGATATCCCGCACTACACCACCGACCTCGACAAGTGCACTGCTGAATTCAAGCTTGCTGATGTTGACAAGGATGGCATACCCGCCGGTAACGACCCCGAAGGCGACATTTGGACGACCGGTTTCCGTGTCCAGATGGCATACAACCAGGGCAACAGCACCCGCCAGACCGTGGCCGAGATTTTGGCCGGCCAATTGTCTCAGGTTAATGACAAGTTCAGCCTCGAGACCCTCGGTCTGCCGTGGGCTTCCTACCTGCGTGCACAGCGTGCCAAGCAGCTCCCGCTCATGATCGGTGGCTGGCTGGAAGACATCCATGACCCGCACAACTGGTACCAGCCGTACACGACCGGTACCTATGGCGGCCGCCAGAGCCTGCCCGATGATGTCAAGGCTCAGTTCAAGGCAATCCTTGATAAGGGTGTTGCTGAACTCGATCCCGCCAAGCGCGCTGAGATCTACAAGGAAGCCAACCAGCTGTACTATGATCTGGCCGTTGGTGTTCCTCTGGAAATCGCGACCAGCCATGGATATCGCCAGCGCTGGGTACAGGGCGAGATCCACAACCCGATCTACCCCGGCCTGCACTTCTACGAGATTACCAAGCAATACGCCGGTTCGTTGACTTCTTTGTTGGGGGAGTCCGAAAAGGACTCCCCCAACATTATGAGTTTTTCGAT
>JBLMZU010000327.1:0-5726 GCA_050258995.1 Bacteroidota bacterium | reverse complement strand
TCGGGCACGTGGATGGGGCATATGTCAGGAACCGGCAGCCGCTGCTGGAGGCTGTCCGTGCCGCCGGGGATCGCTACCTGCTTGCGGACGTGCTTGTCATCGAGTATGGGATCGGCTTTATGAAGCGCGGCGAGTGGGACCAGGCGGAAGCGGCGTTCCTGGAGGCAGATGCATTACTGGTCGAGACCGGCTCCTCCCGGAGGAGTCTCGATCGTTATTATCTTGCACAGCTATACTTTTTACGCGGCGATCTCGAAAAGGCAACCCGGGAGGCCGAAACGGCCCGGGAGTATTGTCAGCGAGTGGGGGAAAAGAACACACATGCCTTTATCTGCATGTTCCTGGGGATGGTGGCTGAAATGCAGGGAGCGCTGCCTGATGCCTTACAAGACCAGCTGGCATTTCTCAGCCTGGTGAAGGAGATCGGAACACCACGGCATATGGCCTGGGGATATGCAATCGTAGGGCGGCTCCAATCCCTGACAGGTCACAACGAGGCTGCCCTGGTCGATCTTCGGAATGGTATTGAAATTTTAAAGGAATGCTGCGAGGAACCAGGCGACCTGTCTTATTTTTTCGTCCAGATGGCCGGTGTTTTGATCCGCAGCGACCCCCCGTTGACAGCTCGATTATTAGGTTTTACTCAGTGTCTCGGCACCAATCAAAAGGACTCCATTTTCTATCAGCCATATTTCGATCGTTTCCTCAACGAGGCGCGCCGGGGCCTGGGCGAAGCTGCGTTCAATTCCGCCTGGGATGACGGATCCAAATTGACAACAAAACAGGCGATAGACCTGGCAGAAAAAATGCTGGATGAGCTCTAACACTCGATTCCCGGCGTGTAACGGTCACCTTCATCGATGGGGGTAGATGGATGGACAATTCCAAAACAGTTTGCTCCTGAATCCAGCAATTAATATTTGTATGCTCGTGCCATGGGAGATGGAGACGCGGGCCTCCAGGGGTGGAATTCGCCTGGCACGATTTGAGGTGGATTTATTTTTGCTTGTCTCAGGCCATTAATCCTGTATACTTCCCCTATGACCATCCTTCCTTCCGGTACGGTCACATTTCTTTTCACCGACATCGAAGGCTCCACTAAACTCGCACAGAAATATCCCGAGGCCATGCCTGGCCTGCTGGCGCGCCACAATGAGATCGTGATCCGGTCCATTGAGGCGTATGACGGTTATATATTTCAAAATATCGGTGATGCCTTTTGTGCGGCCTTCTCCTCTGCGCTGGATGCAGTGAACGCTGCCCTGGAGGCACAGAGATGCCTGTACCGGGAGCCCTGGAGCCCGGCGCCCGTCAAAGTTCGCATGGGCATCCACAGCGGGGAGGCGCATGCGGACAGTGAAGGGAAGTACTCCGGCTATACCACCATGGCACTGACCGAGCGGATCATGTCGGCCGGGCACGGGGGGCAGGTGCTGCTTTCCGGAGCGGCGCGCGAGCTGGTCCGTGATGCACTTCCCGAAAATACGATGCTGTCCGATCTGGGCGAAAAACGGCTCAAGGATATGCTGCGCCCGGAGCACCTGTATCAGCTCAATATTTCAGGCCTGCCTTCCACTTTTCCTCCACTCAAAACGCTGGATACCTTTCCCAACAACCTTCCCAGGCAGCTTACCACCTTTATCGGCCGGGAAAACGAGATTGCCGAAGTCAAACAGGAACTGGAGCAACATCGTCTTGTCACGCTGACGGGCTCGGGTGGAACGGGCAAGACACGCCTTTCCCTGCAGGTCGCGGCAGACCTGCTGGAAAAATTCGATCACGGTGTCTGGTTCGTGGAGCTTGCCCCCCTGGCAGATCCCGAACTGATCCCGCGCACCATTCTCACCACGCTGGGAATTCTCGAGCAGCCTTCCAAAACATCGCTGCAGGTGTTGCAGGAATATCTCCAGGACAGGCAGGTCTTGATCCTGCTCGATAACTGTGAGCATCTGATCGATGCCAGCGCCAGGGTCGCGGAGACACTGTTAAGCGCGGCCCCCAGGCTAAAGATCCTGGCTTCGAGCCGGGAAGCCCTGAGGATCGCCGGAGAAGCATCCTACCCTGTCCCCTCCCTGGATCTGCCGGATATCAGGCACCTGCCTCTCATCGAACAAATGTCACAGTACGAGGCTGTGCGGCTTTTCATCGACCGGGCCATGCTTGTCCTTCCGCATTTTGCTGTGGATCAGGAGAACGCGCCCTACATCGCCCAGATCTGCTACCGGCTCGACGGCATTCCCCTGGCGATTGAGCTGGCCGCGGCGCGCGTCAGGGTCCTTTCGGTGGAACAGATCTCGATACGGCTCGACGACCGCTTCCGCCTCCTGACCGGCGGCGCACGGACCGCCTTGCCGCGCCAGCAGACTCTGCAGGCTTTGATCGATTGGAGCTACGATCTCCTGACAGACAACGAGCGTTCGCTTCTGCGGCGGCTCTCCGTCTTTGCGGGCGGTTGGACGCTGGATGCAGCGGAGCAGGTCTGCACCGGAGACGGGATCGAAACGGAGGACGTGCTCGACCTGCTGACCCAGCTCCTGAACAAGTCCCTGGTGATCCCGTCTCCGGTGCAGACACAGAGCGGCGAAACGCGCTATCGCATGCTGGAGACCATCCGCCAGTACGCGCGCGCGAAGCTGCTCGAAGGAGGGGATGGCGAGAGTGTCCGTGACCGCCATCTGGCCTATTTTGTAACGCTTGCAGAACGGGCCGATCATGAGCTCTACCGCGCCAACCAGACCTTCTGGTATCAGAAGCTGGATGATGAGCTGGATAACCTCCGCATGGCGATCGAGTGGTCGCTGGGCCTGGATGGGAAGTCCGGTTTGCGGATGATCTATGCCCTGCGCCATTTCCTGGAATCGCACGGCGTGCTCCGTGAAGCGGCTGCCTGGCTGGCCGAGTTATTGGAGCAGGATCAGGATGCCGATGTGCTGCATGCGCAGGCCCAGGCCGTGTATGCCTTCTGTTTGTTCCGGCAGGGAAAATTCCCGCTGGCGATTCAACTTGCGGAACAAAGTCTGCTCATGGCGCGTGCAGCAGCAGACAGGCACGCGGAAGCATTCAGCCTGTCCTTCCTTGGATTATTTACTCTGACCCAGGGAAATGTGAGGGAGGGGATCACGCTCCTGGAGCAGTCGCTTGCCTTGTTCAAAGAGCTGGGTGACAAAGTCTATCAGGCGATCGTCATGGAGTGGCTGGCAGTGAACAGTGGCGACGTGACGCGGGGCATCGCCTACGCCAGGAAGAGCCTTGAACTCTACCGCGAACTTGGCAGCGTGTCTGATATTGTGAGCTGCCTGTGCCAGCTCGCCCGGGTCACGATCTGGCAGGGGGATCTATCTTCGCCGGGTCCATGGCTGGAGGAAGCAAAAGTCCTCGCCGGCCAGCTGGATAACCGTTCCAGCCGGGCGGACGTCATGATGACCTATGGATCCCTGGCCTACTGGCAGGGAGATTACCAGCAGGCTTATGTATATTACGAAGAAGGTAGCAGGCTGAGTAATGAAGTGGGAAACTACTTTTACTTCCTTTGGGGCCAGGTGAATCTGGCTTACTGTGCCTTGCGCCTGGGAGATGGGCAGCGCGCACGCCAGTTGTTCACAGAAAGCATCCGAGCTACGCAAGGGGCGCACATGGAGATCGCCCAGGTTTTTGCCATCGAAGGCCTGGGCAGCCTCCACGGAGGCCAGGGACAGCCCAAACGTGCGACCCGTCTCTTTGCCTGGGCCCATGCCATGCGCGAGAGAACCGGCGATTATGGCCCGCCGGTGGAGCAGCGTTCCATCGCTCGTGAGCTGGAAGTAATTCATTTACAATTGGGCGAAACGGAATTTGACCAGGCCTGGAGTGAGGGATCTGCCATGACCCTGGATGATGCTGTGGCCTGCGCGCTGGATGAAAACCATGAGTAATCTTCCCACCGGTACGGTCACGTTTCTCTTTACAGATATTGAAGGGAGCACACTGCTGTCGCAGCGGTATCCTGATGAGATGCCAGACCTCCTGAAGCGCCACAATGAGCTTCTCACCCAGGCCATCCAGGCGCATGACGGACATATATTCCGCATTATCGGAGACTCTTTTTCTGCCGCATTCTCTTCCGCTATGGATGGTTTGCACGCCGCGCTCGATGCCCAGCTTCTGCTCCGCAGCGAAGCCTGGAGTCCCGCGCCTCTCAAGGTGCGAATGGGGATCCATACCGGCATGGCCCATATCAGTAAAGGAAACGAGTATTCAGGCTACACCACCCTTGCCTTATGCCAGCGGGTAATGACCGCCGGGCATGGAGGACAGATCCTGCTTTCAAGCGCTACCCGAGAGCTGGTGCGTGATTCACTCCCGGAGGATGTGGAACTGATCGACCTGGGGGAAAGGCGATTGAAGGATTTGCTGCGTCCTGAACGCATCTATCAGCTCAATGCATTGGGACTTCTCACAACCTTCCCGCCTCTTAAGACCCTGGACTCCTTCCCGAACAACCTCCCCATGCAGCTCACAAGTTTTATCGGCCGGGAGAGGGAAATCCTGCAGGTCAAACAGGAGCTGAACGGGCATCGTCTCGTCACGCTGACCGGTGCAGGCGGAACGGGCAAGACACGACTTTCTTTACAGGTTGCGGCCGATCTGCTCGATCAGTTCCCGGATGGCATCTGGTTCGTGGAGCTTGCCCTCCTGACCGACCCGGACATGATCCCCTCGACGATTCTTTCCACGATCGGCATTAACGAGCAGGCAGGCAGACCACCCATCGAGCTGCTGAAGGAATACCTGCGAGGGAAGACCTCGCTGATCGTTCTCGATAATTGTGAGCACCTGATCGATGCCAGTGCAAAAGTGACAAACATATTGTTGAATGCCGCACCGGCGCTTAAAGTCCTGGCTTCCAGCCGGGAGGCGATGGGAATCAAAGGAGAGCTGGCCTACCCTGTCCCTTCTCTTTCCTCACCCGATATCAAGCACCTGCCGGTCATGGACAAGCTTTCGCAGTATGAGGCGGTCCGGCTCTTTATCGACCGGGCTTCGCTGGTCTTGCCGCGTTTTGCCGTCGACAAGGAGAACGCTCCTTTCATTGCCCAGATCTGTTACCGCCTCGACGGGATTCCACTGGCGATCGAGCTGGCCGCGGCCCGCGTGAAAATGCTGTCGGTGGAGCAAATCTCCCGGCGGCTCGACGACCGCTTCCGCCTGCTGACCGGCGGCGCGCGGACCGCCCTGCCGCGCCAGCAAACCCTGCGCGCTTTGATCGACTGGAGCTATGACATCCTTTCGGAAAACGAGCGCTTGTTGTTGTGCCGCCTTGCCGTCTTTGCGGGCGGCTGGACGCTGGAAGCAGCTGAAGCCATCTGCGCAGGCGAAGGCATCGACTCTTATGATGTGCTGGATCTGCTTGCACAGCTTGTAAATAAGTCGCTGGTCGTGGTGAGTGAAAAACCACAAACAAACCTGAAACCCCTCTCCTCCCGGGCAGACCGGCGTTACCGCATGCTGGAAACCATCCGGCAATACGCACGTGAAAAATTACTGGAAGCCGGCGAAGGAGAGAGGCTTCGTAACAGTCATTTTGATTATTATCTACAGATTACAAAGCAACTGGTCCCTGAATATTTTGGGCCAAGGGATCTGTTCTGGCTGGCCTGGCTTGACGAGGAATGGGACAATCTTCGGGCCGCCGTGGAATGGTCCCTGGAGACACGTCCGGATGCCGGTTTGGAGCTGGTCAATGGACT
>JBLMZU010000326.1:0-7249 GCA_050258995.1 Bacteroidota bacterium | reverse complement strand
ACTACCCCCGAGGCTTCTTCTTTACAAGGGCTCAATTATGCTCGTCCTACCCATTTCTTGGACGCGAACTAGCTATAGCATTTCCGGGTGTCCCCCCATCCATACGTTCCAGTTGAAGATCAAGTAAGGTTTGTTCTGCCCCAGCTTCATCCCCTCGCCAGCGTTGGTAAGCTAACTTGGCAGTGAGTGAATATTCTTCTCCTGTATCAATGGCATTAAGGATGGGCTCTACCCGTGAACATGCTTCCTTATGGACACCACAGAAGGCTCCTACTGCTGTCGAAGCAGCCTGCAATAGGAACCATCCACCTGTCACCACAGCGGCGACGCCTCCTGCGATGGCCAGGTTGGTTATTAAATTCGTATTCCATGGACGGTCATAATGCAGATTTAGTGCTACTGTCCCCGCAGCAGCAGTTCCGGCAGCGATTGCTGCTGCGCCAGCTGTCCATGCCAATGCAACTGCTGGGGCGGCAATTCCCCCACTTAAAAGGATTGCTCCTACGCCAACCACCACCCCCAACCCAAGGGCGATTTCAGTCTGATGGTTGTCAATCCAGTCCAGGCTTTTTTCCCAGAATGATTTTTGTTTGGGTTCCTCCTGTTCAGGGGCTTTACAGACAGCCTGTGAAGCAGCCAATGCAGCCGCCTGCTGTTCTTCAGCCTTCTTTTTCGCATCCTTCTCCCGTTTTTCCTGCTCCTTTCTTTCACGAATCGCCTGCTGCTCGGCTACCCGTTTTTCCTCTTCCTCAATTTCCCGACTCAGTAAGCGCGCCTCCATGCTGGCCTGATATCGTGCATCCTGTTGCTGCTGCTCCGCTTCTCTTGCAGCCTCCCAGGCCCGTTCCTGGGCCCATTTGGCTTCGAGTTTCGCCGTTTGTTGGGCTTTTATTTTTTCATGGCGTTCCTCTTCCTCTCTTTCAAGTTCCGCCTGCCTTTCCTTTTCCTCTTCCCGCTTGCGTTTTTCCTCGAGCGCATAAGCGGTCAGGGATCCCATGACTGCCGCAGCAGTTGCTCCCCAAAGGATGTTGGAGCCCTGCCCCGAGGTCAGGGGAGCTGTTTCAGTTTCTCCCACCGACCAGTTTTCAGTTATGGTAACGGTCTCTGTTGAAACCGATGGTGGTCTGAATATTGTCTCGAACCGGTCAAGGACGCTTTCGCTGTTTTGTGTAGGTGTGACTCGCGGTGTGGAAGTAATCTGCGATCCGGATGTCGCTGTCAGGATCGGCATCGCTGTGGCGCCAAAGGTCTTCACCACGGCAGACTGGGTTGCTTTATGGGTGGGGACAACAGTAGGCGTATAGAAAATGGTTGGTGTGGGAGAGGGACGCTCCGCTGGAAGAGACGTGGCAGTCGGCCCGGGAGGCAAAATGTCTACAAGGACTTTGATCGCTCCATCCCTGATTGTTGAATTTCCCACTTCGTCCGTGGCGAATACTTTCACATCGTAGCTGCCGGCAGGCGCGATCGTATCATCGCCAAAGCGGCGATCCCATTTGAACTGCATGGGAAATTGCGCTGCATCGAGATTTATGATGCGCGCCGGCCAGCGTTCCCCAGGATCGCTGATCTCCAGGCGGGATGTGGAAACCCCGCTGTGCTCATCCTGGATATCGAGCGTAACTGTATCCCACTGGAACCAGGAGTCGGACATGCTGATTGCAGGGGGTTCCCTGTCCACTCCTGTTTTAATTGCTCGATCGGTTACCAGGCCTGCTGCATCGACGGCGCGCACAACTACGTCATGGAGCCCGCTGGCAATGTCTGTTGTATCCCACTGGAAGCTCCAGTCTGAGACGCCGGTGACTGCCTGCCAGTTCTGTCCCCCGTCGGTGGAAACAGTCACTTTGGATAAACCGCTGCCATCATCACCCGCTGTCCCAGCCACAGTGACAGAGCCCCTGGTCCAGGCTGGCAACGTTTGAACTTCCAACGATGGTGGTGTGGTGTCGATATTGATCATTTGATCGATGGAGTACGATTGCCCGCCTCGTCCTCGGCAAAAAGCTCAATGGAATGCTTCCCATCCGTGAGGATTAACGGATCCGTGTATGGAGCATCCACTCCATCGAGGATGTAGAAGAATTTTCCGATGCCGGAACCAGGCTGCGGGTCGGAGGCAGAGGCGAAGAGGGTCACGTCTGAGGTAAACCAGCCATTCTCACCAGAGACACCGCTCATGTTCCCTTCGATTTCCGGCCGGCGAGTATCCAACTTATAAGTTCTGTCCACCCGTGTTGCGTAACCTGCTTCATCTTCCGACCAATAGGAAATTTGATTTATGCCATCGTGCAAAACAACATATCCATCAAAAGGAGTCCATGGGCGGTTGTTTAGACTGTATTCAAGGAAGTTTATGCCCGAGGCATCATCCCAGGTCGTTGGAGCGACACTCAGCTTTTCTATGTACCAGCCGTTTTTTCCAGGCGTGCCAAAGGCGTCAACGATCAGGAAAGGAGCGGCGTGATCCACCCAGACTGACTTCTGAGTGTAGGTCGCGAGGCCTGCTTTATCTATGGCCCTTATCTCAACCAGATGCTTGGCATCTGACAGGGAGAGCTCGCCAGACGACGGAAATGTGACCCAGTTGCCCCGATCTAGACTGTATTGAAATAACTCGAGACCCGAGCCGGGTGATACATCAGATGCCGAACCGTTCAACTTGACATCGGAATACCAGAGTGGACTCGGGGCGCGTGTGCCAGACAGGGATACATTTAGAGCAGGAGGGTGAGTATCAATGGAAGTTGTTTGGGTTACGCTCCGTGTGAGTCCGGCAAAGTCTCGGGCTGTTAGAACAACTGTATGTACACCTTCTTCACTGAGCGGAATGGAAATGCAGGAATCAGGTGTAACCCCGTCGACAGTACAGTTAAAGCTTTCCACCCCCGAAACAGAATCTGATATCGTTCTCTTTAATAAAACAGAGCTTGTATACCAACCGTTCGATCCCCTGGTGCCGCTCAAAGAGTCGATGATCGAGGGCGGTTCCGAATCCACCTTGATGCTGAGACTGCCCATTTCGGATGTGTCGGTAAAGGAGGAGTGCGCCCAATAGGTAAAATTATTGGCACCTTCCACCAAAGGTACATTACAGCTTGAACCCTGGCAGGCAAATAGCTGGTTATTGAAGGTCCCCTCGATGCCAATAATTTGATAGCCTGCTACCGGCTCGCTCCCGTTCAAAGATAGCAGTGGGGGAGTGACACACCAGCCGTTGTTCAGTGCACAGTTTATAAGGTCGCCACTGATGGTCGCCGGTGGATAGGTTACGATCACGTCCTGCGTACTATCATTCCTGCTCCAATATTTATCTCCTAGGGTTGCAGACGTACAGCCCTGGGAAGGCTCCTGACCTGGATAGGTCTTCCAGGGCTTACTTTCATTTGAGCAGGACCAGCTGTCTACCGCCTTAAAGCGATAAATTCCTTTGGATGACACATACTGGCATTCATTCAAGATAATCTGGCAAACGTTTCTTGTTTCAGTGACTGTCCTCTGTGGACCGATATAATCGGCCAGTGCAGGCGTTGCCCCTGCCAGCATTATCACGATGACAATTAGGAAGATGATTTTTTGATGCTTCGTTGTTTGGCTGCTTTGTTCTCGCATCTCGGGGCTGCCCTCTTGCGTGTGTGGAATGTTGAAGCAGGTGGATTGTATAAGCAATTGCTGTATATTCAATTTTCATTTTTGTTAGACATCTTTACAAGTATGCAAATGCGAGCATATTTATCCCCATTTGCCTCTTGACTCTCCCCCATGGGAAGACTGTATACTGTCCCCATGCCGAAGGACCTGCTTTCCATGAGGGCGTTCGCCGGGCTGCCCCGCCTGTCGATCAAGAACCTGCGGCTGTTCAAACAAAACCCTGATCCACGGGAGCTGACATGACCATCATTGGCAAAGCGAAGATCGACACCCGTCCCAAACGGACCTACATGGGCATCCGCACCATCGCGCCCTTTAAAGGCATGTCGAAGGAGATCGGCCGCATCGGCAGGGAATTAAATACATGGGTGGATGAGAACAGGATCAAGACGATCGGCCCGCCCTTCCTGCGCTACCACGTGATCGACATGCGCGGCTTCATGGACATCTCTTTCTGTGTGCCGGTCCGTAAGGCGCTGCCTGATGATGGCAACGTTAAAGCTGACTTTATCCCCGCCGGCCGGTATGCCAGCCTGGTCTACTCGGGCGGCGGCATCTCGGGCAACCGGGCCCTGATCGAATGGGTCCGCGCCCGGGGCCTGGCGTTCGACCGCTGGGACAGCGACCAGGGCGACAACTTCCGCGGCCGCTACGAGACCTATCTGACCGACCCGCAGGTCGAGCCGCGCAAGTCCCTCTGGCAGATCGAAGTGGCCATCAAGCTGGCGGAGTGAGGCGCGGTGGATTGGGAGATTCGGGATTGGCAGGTTGGCAATTGGTAAATAGCAGGGTCGCCGACCCACTGCCATGTATCCAGCTAAACAAACTGTAAAGTCCGGTTCTCCTGAATAAGGGTACACTCTGTCCAGACATTCCGTATGCCCTGGATCTGCCTGTGCAGCCGTAATCATGTACCCGGTCAGAGCATCGCAGAATTCAACATCACCTGATCAAGGAGCCCAACCTGTGGCTGTAATACGAATTTCCGGAAGAACAAACCTGTTCCTAACAACGAGGGCGATCGTCGCGAAGATCCATCGTCACAGGCATGTCGAGATCGAGGCCATGGACGATCCGGCCGCCCGGGACGCGGATAAGGCCATTGCCAGGGCAACGGCTTTCCTGGAGGAGGAAGGCATTACGATTGTTTCCGAAAAGCTGAAGAGGATGCCCGGCCTGGATGGCATGGAAAGGAAAGGCATCCGGTTCATCATCCGCGTGGTGAAGGACCCGTTTTTTTCACCCGGCCTGCCAAGGTACCCCAGCGAAAGAGCAACTGCCAAAAGACTTTGGGGGAGCAATCTCCCGGCTGAAATCGGCCAAAACCGCCTGCAAACAGGAGATTGCCCCCGGCACCGCCCAACCGGGGCAATGACATCAAGTTATTTCAGTTTTTCAAGAAACCGCTGCGCCTCTTCATAGGCCACCTTGTAATGATACGGCGGGCCGTCGTCACAGCGGGCCAGTCGCAGCGCCTCTTTGACATGGCGTACCGCAATTTCCCTGTCATTCAAGTTCCCGGCATCGCCAACCTTCCAGCTTTCCAACCGGTAACCTTCCAGCGCCAGCTCCGCGAGCATCAAATTCACATCCGCCCCCGTCAGCACATACCCGCAGCGTTCCGTGATCGCCAGCGCCTCGGACGCTTTTTCCTGCGCCTCCTTGCAATCGCCCTGGGCGTAACGCAACCGTGCCAGGCCGAGCAGGATGTCGGCTTCATGGTCAACCATGTTGATTTGCCGGCACAGATCGAGCGCTTTGGACAGGTTTTCTTCTGCCGGGGCCAGATCGTTATTCATAAGATATGCTGCACCGAGCAGCCAATAAGCACGGACATAATCGCGGGGAGTTGGCGAGTCTGTTCTTGCATCTTCATCTGCCAGTTCAAGGGCGCGTCCGGCACATTCGATGGCGGATACTCGATATTCGTTATTCGAGATTCGAATATCGATTATCGCTTCTTCCCTTGCCATGAGCAGGAAACGCAGGGCGCGGTAGGCATGCGAGATACCTTCTGTTTGAACATACTCGATTTTTTGTTGAATAGCAATTGCGTTATCTAATTCCTGCTCTGCCTCCTGCCAGGCGCCGCGATAGGACAGGACGCGCCCCAATTCCTGGTGACCGATGGCTTCGCAGAATTCATCCGCAATCTCGCGACACAGGTCGATGCTGCGGCGCAGGTCCCGCTCGGCGGTGCTCAGCGCGCCGATGACCAGTTGCTGTTGCGCCACGTTCCCCAGCCCGATGGCGAGACTTTCCTTGTCGCTGGCTTTTTCCCATAATGTAAATGCATTTGTAAATGGCGGAATGGCGCGGCGCGGCTGTCCGCTCAGTCCGTAGGCGTTGGCGAGAGAGTTGAGAGTCCAGGCCTGGGCGCTTTCCTCTTTCAAGCGCGGCGGTTTATCTTCGCCACCGAGAAATAAAGCGCGTAAAAGTTCCGCATAGAGTTGATAAGCGCCAAATTGATAAAACAGTTCCTCGTGAAGTCGGTCACGGAATAAAACTCTTGCCTCATCCAACTTGTCCGCCCTGACCATGTGATGGTACAGCTCGATGACGGGCGCCAGGTCTTCCAGCGTTTCATTTTGCGGAGGCGGCGGTAGGGATTCAATGTAAACGACCAGGATCACGTGAGCATCTGCCCGCTGGGGGGCGCTGAAGCGGTCATAGGCAAAGCGCCGCACGATGGGGTGCAGATCGAACTTCTTGTTCTTCGCATCGAAATGCAGCAGGCCGCGTTCCACCAGGTCTTTTAGATCATCTTCAATGTTTCCTGTGTGATGGGAGGATACCTTTTTCTTGAAAAGACCAAACAGGCCGTTTGGTTTTTCTTCCTTTGGTGGTTTGGATATTGCTTCCAGGGTCGTGAGCTCCACCGGTGAGCGGAAACAGGCGATCGTGCTGAGCAATTTCTGTTCGTACTACGGCAGGCTGTTGTAGGAAACTTCCAGGACGTGGTGTTTCTGCTGGACGATGTCGCCGTCAATCTTGAGCCTTTGGGCGACGACGATGTCGGCCGGGTTATCAAAGTCCTTCAGGATCCGCCCGGCCAGCAGGCGCAGGCTGAGCGGGTGATAGCCATACGGCTCACAGGCGGCCTCGATCTCGGCGTGCGTGCCTTTGATCTTTTGTTTGTGGAAGAACTCGACCGCGTCCGCTTTTTGCATGGCGGTCAGCTCTTCCTCGCAGCAGCCGAGCATGAATTCGCCGTGCGGCTTGAGGGCGCGCGGCGCCAGGCGGGTGGTCATCAACACTTTGCTCTTCAGGCCCGGCAGTGAGCAAATGCTTTTCAAAAAATATTCAGCGTCAATGTTCACGCAGTCGCTGCCGCTTTCGACCCCACCTCCAGGCGGAGAGGGGAGCTCGGAGTCGCCCTGGTAGGCCGCGCCCATACTGCTGTAGCCGCGCAAAGCCCGCTCGAAGCCGTCCATGACCAGCAGGACCTTTTGATCCTGCAGGGCTTTGAGCAGTTCCTCCACCTGCTCCCGCCTGCTTTCCGGCGCTTTGCGGTTGAGATATTTGAGCGTCTCTGCAACAAAGTGCTCGAAACTGGCGTCGCCTTCATAGAACGACCACCAGACCAGCCGGGTCCACT
>JBLMZU010000325.1:0-5863 GCA_050258995.1 Bacteroidota bacterium | reverse complement strand
AGGGACAACCGGTCACTGTCGTGCTGGATGCGATCCCGGATGTCACTTTGAACGGCGAAGTCCAGTCCATCAGCAAGACCTTTACCGAGAAGCAGGGCGACGTAGTATATGAAGTGACCGTTAAGCTGACTGACCTGCATCCATCCATACTTTGGGGAATGACAGCCGTTGTGAACTTTATGCAGACTCAGGATTAAGCAAGGAGGAATTTTATGGCCATCCCATTTGTGTCGACAAAAGGTGCGACCTCCTCCCATGGTGAAACACCAATTATCCATCTTCGTGATGTAAACAAGTATTACAAAACAGCAGCCGGCGACTTTCAGGCGCTTAAAGATGTGGATCTTGATATAAATCCGGCGGAATTTGTGAGCGTGATCGGCAAATCGGGGAGTGGTAAAAGCACGCTGTTGAACATGATCACCGGCATCGACCGGCCCACGACCGGAGAGGTGTATGTGAATGACACAGCTGTTCACAAACTGGGTGAAAATCGCATGGCGCGCTGGCGCGGCATCCACCTGGGGATCGTATTCCAGTTCTTTCAGCTGCTGCCGACCATCTCGGTCATTGAGAACATCATGCTCCCGATGGATTTCTGTCACACATTCCCAATGCGCAAACGGGAGAAGCGCGCCCTCGAACTGCTCGAATTAGTGGAGCTGGCGGAGCATGCATACAAGCTGCCAACCGCCCTCTCGGGCGGTCAGCAGCAGCGGGTGGCCATCGCCCGGTCGCTGGCCAATGACCCTCCAATTGTCATTGCCGATGAGCCGACCGGCAACCTCGACTCCAGGACTGCCGATAGTGTTTTTGAGCTGTTCCGTAACCTGGTCGTGCAGGGAAAAACGATCATCATTGTCACTCACGACAGTGGCCTGGCCAAGCGCACCGATCGCACCGCCCTGATCACCGATGGTGAGATCGTGAACGAATACGTCGCCAGGGCCATGCCCACGCTGCCCAGGGAACTGATGCTGCAGGCCACTCATGTTGCAGTTTTACACGCCTATGAGCCGGGCTCGATCATCCTCACCGAAGGCACAAATGCCGACTCGTTCTATATTGTCACCCGGGGCACCGTGGAAGTCATCCTGCCCCGCGCCAACCAGTCCGATGTGGTTGTGTTGCAGCTAGGATCCGGGAAGGTTTTCGGCGAGATGGCGTTCTTCCACGAACGGAAACGCCATGCATCGGTCCGCGCCTCCGAAAGCGGACCTGTTGAAGTGCTGGAAATTGCATACGATCAGCTTGATGAATTGCTCGGCCAGTCTGAGCCCACGCGTGAGGCGCTACACCAGATGGCGGACAGGAATGAGGAAGTGAATCTCGCCCTGCGGGGAGGCCGTCCATGAGCAGCCGCTGGAAAAAAGTCTGGGCCGATTTTTGGATTAACAAGACTCGTACCTTTCTTACGATCCTGATCATTTTGTCCGGTGCCTTTGCTGTAGGCTTCACTGTCAATCTGGCCGTGTTTATGAATGAGAGCATGGATCGTGATTTCCTTTCCGCCAGGCCGTCTGAAGCTACTGTCCTCCTGGCATCTTCAGTAAATGACAGAATTGTGGAGATTGCAGGCCGTGTACCAGGGGTAAACGTAGTGGAAGGTCGAAGTATTAGCCAAGCAAATATAATCCAGTCAGATGGCAAGCCGGTTTCGATCCAGTTTACCGCAATTGATGATCCCAATGCCCCAACGCTGGACTTGTTAAAACCTGCACGGGGCGAAACAAAAATGCCTTTCCTTAACGATAGACAATTGCTGGCTGATGCATCCCTCGCAAAACTCGGATATCACCCTGGGGACACGATCATCATCGAACTTAGCAGTGGCCGACAACGCAAGCTAAAAGTAGCCGGTTACATTCATGATGTAATTAACCCGCCCTACGGAATGTGGGGTAAAACAATTTATGCGTACGTTACACCCGAAACGATTGAATGGCTGGGTGGTTCAAGAGCTTATAACACTCTGTTGGTCAGCGTCGACCAAAATCCAACGGACCGGCCTCATGTACTCGAGGTCGCGCAAGCCGTATCCCACGCAGTCGAGGATACTGGTGTCACCGTTTCATCAGTTCTTGTATACCTGCCGGGTCGTCATTTTTCCTGGCAGGTTGACCAGGGCATATTTTTTCTGATCGGCGCCTTAAGTTATATGATGGTGTTTTTGAGCGTTTTTCTGGTCATTAACACGATCACCGCAATGATGGCGCAACAAACCCGCCAGATTGGGGTCATGAAAGCTATTGGTGGAGGCACCGCTCAGATCTTTGGAATGTATATTACTCTGATCCTGATCATTGGTATGGCTGCGTTGCTGATCGCCATCCCATTAGCCGGCAGGGTTGCGCAGATCATTGGCACGGGCATGGCCGAAAATCTGGGCTTTTTTACCCTACCATTCAAGATTTCCTCACAGGCGATCATTCAGCAGATGCTGGTGGCGCTGGTTGTGCCGCTACTGGCGGCCGTTCTGCCGATCTATGGCAGCGTACGTCTCACGGTTCGCGAAGCTCTCATTAGTTATGGCATCGGAGCAAGCGGCAAATCAAGGAGCAAAAACGTTAGCCGAGCCGCACTATTCCTTCCACGCCCGATGCGGCTTTCCCTGCGCAATGTCTTCCGGCGCAAAATACGACTGACATTGACCTTGTTCACCCTCATTATTGGGGGCTCCATCTTTATCGGAGTTTCTAATATTCAGGCATCGTTTAATAAGCTGCTGGAGGACTTACAGGGATATGTTCTGGCAGATGTCAATATTTACTTCGATCGCTATTACCGATACGAGGAAGTCTCTCCCATTGTGCTGGATACCCCCGGTGTTTCTGGGGTAGAGGGTTGGCTCGAATATCCTGGATTACTCACCACGAATGATGAGGAGGAAGGTACAGATGTCTTGTTTATGGGGTTGCCCAGGAACTCGAGTCTGATTGATCCCCTTGTTGCTCAGGGTCGCTGGCTGATGCCAAGCGATGAGAATGCCATTGTAGTCAGCAACTTCTTTCTGAATGCTTATCCTGATACAAGAGTGGGAGACTGGTTGACGATCAAGATCGATAACAGGGAGACCAGATGGCAAATTGTCGGTTTTTACACGACCGCCGTGGATACCAGCACGCTGTTCTATGTGAATTACGATTATCTCAGTCAAATCACCGGCCGACCTGAGCAGGTTTTCTCCCTGCGTATTCCGACCCGCCAGCATGATCCTGTCACGCAATCCCGGATTGCCGACGAACTGCGAGCCCGGTTTGCAGCAAGAGGAATTAAAGTAAGCGGAACAGAAACAGCCACCGATGCCTTTGCAAGTGTCCGTAATATTATTAATATTCTGGTTTCCTTCATGACGATGATGGCTGTGCTGATCGCATTGGTCGGCGGACTGGGCCTCATGGGCACGATGAGTATCAACGTTATGGAGCGCACGCGCGAGATCGGCGTCATGCGTGCCATCGGCGCGAGCAATGGCAATATTCAAGCCATCGTTATTGTCGAGGGCATCATTATCGGCTTGATCAGTTGGGCCTTCAGTATTCTGGTTTCCATTCCCATCACAGCGGTGGTAACGTATGGGGTAGGTAAATTTGTTTTTAATGTCCCGCATCTGACGCCTGTGTATGACATGACGGGAATCGTCGTCTGGTTCTTCTTTACAGTGATAATGACGCTGGTTTCCAGCGCGCTCCCTGCAAGAGCGGCATCGCGGCTAACAGTCAAAGACACCTTGGCATACGAATAGGAATTGGGAAATTCCTACATTCGAATGTGAATCGAGCGGGATTGAAGTTTTATATCCAAAAGGGAAGCCAGTAGAAAAAAATAAACCTCTTATCTACCATCTGGTAGATTACTTGAACCGTTGAATTATGTACAGTGAGAATTGAGGCCTGCCGGGTTTGCCAGAGGAAGGAGGAGGAGGAAGGAGAATGAAATGACAACGGTTTCCCAGGTTCAGTTCCAGGCAAAAGCTGCAGGGCATACAGCGGTATGGTTTGCGGTCGGCATCGTCCTGGCCGCCTTGAGCGGAGTAATGCTGTTGTTGTCATTTCCCCCTTATGGATACTGGCCGCTGGCCTGGGTGGCCCTCGTACCGGCCACATTCGCCCAGTACAGGCTTCTCCCGCTGCGTTGGTCAGCGCTCGGACCTTCTCTTTATTTATTGTTCTGGCTCGGGCCTTATCTTGCGCGGCTTTTCGGCACCCAGTTTGGTCCTTTCTTTACCTATCTCGGTGTTTTGATCGCCCTCCTGATGTTCTTCATTTCGAACGATCGCAAATTCCATGAGGCGACCGGGTTCCGCTGGTTTGTGCTGGCCTCCACCTGCGGCTGGGTGGGATTTGAAATGGTCCGGGCAACATTCATCCCGCTCATCGCCACCAGCGCCTTTATCAGCTATACCCAGGCGACCCAGACATGGCTCCTGCAGCCGGTTGCCATTTTCAGTGTGTACGGATTCAACCTGCTGATCATCATGGTGAACTACACGCTGACGCAGGGACTGCTGGCCTGGTATGACCGCAGATTCCTGCCAGCAGGCGTACATATGAATGGCCGCCTGGCAAAGCGCTGGCTGGCGATTGTCGGCGTCATCCTGATCGCGTGGATTGGATTAAGTCTCTTCATGCTTAACCGGTCTCAAGTGGATACACCGATCGTTCGTGTGGCGTCCCTGCGTTCCGGTTTCCCTCTGCCTGCCTTCCAGGATGAAGTGAACGATGACCGGGTCCGCTTCGATACGTTTGCGAGTCAGGCGCGTGATGCCGCGTTGCAGGGTGCCCAGGTGCTTTTTACCTCAGAAATGATGTTCAACTTCGACCCGCAGCAAAGGTATACCGAGGAGTTCGAGAGGCTTGCCCATGAACTGAATGCGCTGATCTATATCGATTACACCGTGACAAAGGGAAGTGAGCCTTATCGCAATGAGGCGGTCCTGCTCTACCCTTCCGGTGAATTCTCGCCGGTGTATGCCAAAAACCACGTCCCGCCGGGGGAGCCTCTTTCAGCGGCAGCCGGAGCCTATCCGGTACTCGATACCCCGTTTGGGAAGATGGCGGCAATGATCTGTCACGATGCCAATTACACGGATGTGGCCCGCAGGCTGGCAGCCAACGGGTCGCAGCTGATCGCGGCCGGCTTTCGCGAATTCCAGGGCTTCGGCGAGCAGGCCTGGACCAACGTCACCTTTCGCGCGGTGGAGAATCATACTCCCATAGTGATGACGGGCGCCTCTTATGTTTCTGCGGTCATTGACCCGAACGGGCGCCAGGTCGCACTGGACGCCTCCTACAAAGGTGGTCCATTGGTGCTGGTTGCGGATGTGCCGATGGGATCGGGAGCCACAGTTTACACCCGTGCTGGTGATGTACTGGGCTGGCTTGCACTTGCCGGGTTTGTATTTTTCAGCATCTTTCAGGCAGTTACTGCAAGGCGTTCGAAGAAAGCTGCAGCTATGCAGCCTTCAGGATCAAAGGAAGAATAGTCTGATGCGCAAACTAAAGATCCAATTTTCGGATTCTTGTGCCCTGTGTGTTTTTCCTCAGAGCCGCGGACAGCTGCCCCAGGCGATCGCCGAGCTAGGCTTTCTGGAGACCCGCCCGGTGATCGTCCTGGTTGGCGGCTATATCCAGGAGAAGCATGCGCATGTTACCCAAGAAGCCATCGGGGTGATTGCTGCTTTCGCCGAGGAAAATCAAGTGCTGGTCATATGTGGTGGCTCGAATCTGGGCATCATGGCATCCATCGGGCAGACGAGACAGTCCCATGGTTATGGTTTCCCCTTGCTTGGAATTAACCTGGAAAGCAGGGTGTCGTGGCCTAATATGCCATGGTATCTTCATCTCTTCGGGTGGGGAAAGGA
>JBLMZU010000324.1:0-21672 GCA_050258995.1 Bacteroidota bacterium | reverse complement strand
TCATTACCCAACTCATTGAGGATGACCAGCTCCTCAGCGCGTGACTGGGTCTCCTGGAAGAGCTGTGCATTTTCGAGTGCCAGTGAAAGTTGATCGGCCACCTGCTTGACCAGCAGTTGCTCGTCCTGACTCCATCTGCGCTCGTCCACTTCATCCATCACCTGCAAGGTTGCCCAGCTGTTTTGTCCGGTCTGGAATGCCAGCGACATGACAGATGACCCGGAGGCTGCCACACTTTTTACGAGCTGGCTGGACTCCCTAGGTTTTGTGGCCCTGGAATTCTCGATCGGTTTTTTGGGCTCGGAAGGAGGCGCGGGCTTACGCGTCCCCGGCGCGGGGTCAACAGGAGCCTGCTCTGGAGCGATATCAGTAAAAAGCTTATTGAGCCGTTGTTTGGCGATGGGTTTCTTCTTTGGCATATTCCATTAACTCCTGGGCGAGCACACGGTATTGCTGCGAGCCCCGGCTGGAGGGTTTGTACTGCGTAATCGGCATGCCGGCAATGGGACTTTCACGAAGCTTGGTATCAATTTCGATCACTGTGGTGAATACACCCTGTCCAAATGTGGTTTGAAGCTGTTCAAAGATATTCCGGTGTGTCCTGTTGCGGCGGTCTAGCAGGGTGATCAGGATCCGGTAGGCAAGATTCGGATTGCTTTCCTGGCGGACCCGGCGGATCGAGCCCATCATGTTGCGCAGGGCGTAGGCAGAAAAATATTCGGCCTGGGTCGGGATGATAAGCAGGTCTGCGGCAGAGAGCGCATTCAGGGTGATGGCGCCCAGGGCGGGTGGACAATCCAGTAGAATGTAATCATAAGGGAGCGCGGCGGTCTCCAGCGAGTTGCGCAGTGACGACAGATAATTGCTGCGCATGGGCAGGAATTGTTCCACGCTTTCGATCCGTGCCGACGAGGGAACCAGGTCCATGTTTGCCACATCCGTTTTCTGGATGGCCGCCCGCATGGGCTTGTTTTCGATCAGGACGTTCGCAGATGTGATCTCAACACTGTTCGTTTCAAAGCCCACGGCAAGGCTCAGGTTGGCCTGGGGATCCAGATCGATCAGCAACACGCGATGGTTCATCTCGGCGAGAGCTGCGCCCAGTGAGAGCGTGGACGTGGTCTTTGCGACCCCGCCTTTTTCATTTGATATAGCAACCGTAAATGACATATTTTCCTCCGCTTTATTCCGTTATTGGGTACCCTGGATTTTTTGTGGAATAATCTCGACACGTGTTGCACCCAGGACGCTGCGCAATTCTTCGATGGCGATCTGGATCATCGCCTGTGGGTCATTTACACTACGGATTTTTCCAGTAATTTCGGATACGGTTCTTTCGCGTTCGGCGCGCCGCGTGGTTTCGTCGAAGAGACGGGCATTTTCTGCGGAGATGGCGACGCGCTCGGCGACAGCTTTGATCAAATCGATCCGGTCCTGGTCCATCTCGACCGACGCGGGCGACTGGACGATTAGCGATCCAATGTTTTCACCACGCAATTCGATCGGGACCACGATTTGCTTGATTTCTGCCTGGCTGGTTTTCGTTATATTTTTATCTGGAGCTGAAAGGTCCAGCGGCTTTTCCAGGGAGGTGATACCGGTCAGGGAATACCTGTATCCAAGCAGTCTCTGGTCGGCAGGCAGCTTTTTCCAGGCCTCCCGGATGGACTTCCGGCTGGACGCCTCGGACTCTGCCAGGGCCCGGCGGGTCTCCTCGAACAGCCGTGCATTTTCAATGGCCAGGCTTACCTGTCCTGCGAGCAGGCTGAGCATTTGAATATCCTCATTTGTAAAGGCCCCAGTGGCTATACTCTGCACATCCAGCGCACCAATGATCTGGCCGCTGATCAGAAGTGGAAGTGCCATTTCCGAATGTGTATCTGGCAGATCGGGATTATCAAAGTACACTGCATCCTCGCCCACATCCATTGCCACACGCGGAATGCCCGTCTGGGTCACCTTCCCTACAATGCCCTGTTCTCCCACGCGCAAGCGGTGCTTACGTTCCAGCATTCGTCTTCCACCTGTGCTGTTGGTTGCGCTCAGGATCGCGTATTCACTAACATCGTCGAGCAGGAAGACGCCGACATGGTAAAAACCAAATTTCTCGCTGATCACAGTTGCAATACGAGGCAAAAGATCGCCGAGATCCCGGATCGAGGAAATATCCTGGCTCACCTGTGCGAGCGCTTCGAACTGGGCCGCACGGGCCTTCACTTTATTGTTGGCTGTTTCAAGATCGAGGGTGCGAGTCTCGATTTCCCTGGTGCGCTCCGACACCCTCATTTCAAGGGACTCCTTCAGTCCACGAAGCTCTGTATTTGCCTCGATTTGCTCCTTTTCACTCTTCTGCAGCTCGAGGATCACCTGCTGTAGGCGGTTCAGCAGTAAACGAAGAAGAAATGCTCCGGCAAGGATTGCGATCGCGATAATTAGAATATCCGAAAAGGTCACTCCGAACCCATTAGGGATGTATCCACGCATTTCAGCGATGCCGACGAACAGGACTGCCAAGGCCGACAAAACGCCGAAGATGACCAGGGCCCCTCCGCCGAGGGTAATGCCCGCCAGAATAAGGACGAGAGTGATCCCACTGATGGCAATGTCATGGACACCATTGCCCACAAACAGCAGATAGCTCAGCGCAATCAAGGCACCTAATGGAATGACCACGCGGGCAGGCCAGATGACCTGGCGATGAAGATAAAAAAGACTGACAATTGCCGCAACCGCCAGAGAGCCCAATGCATAGGCTGTGGTATATCTCTGATAAACGACCACGTCGATCACCGAGATCGAGACCGACGTCACGACCACGATATACAATATGTTGCGGAGTAATCGCTGCGTTGCTCGTTTTTGCTCTTCCGTGATATCCGGAACGGTGACCAGTGAGGAGATAAACCTTGCCATTGGATCTACCTTTTCTCATCCGGGTTGCTAAACTGGATGACAACATCGGATCCGGGCAGGGCCCGTCCAAGTTCTTCAACCGCAATTTGCAGAACATTCCGGATATTGATGGAAGCCCCGATCCGGGCCGTCACCTCGCCGATCTTTTGTTCCTTGGCAGTCTGGCGCTGGGATTCCTGCAGCAGCCGGGCATTTTCCAGGGCGATGGCTGCGCGCTCGAGGATGGCATGGATGATATCCAGCTCATCCGTATCGAGCCGGTGATAATCGCTGGTGCGAACATCCAGCGTGCCGATCTCAACTCCACGTAATTTGATCGGCAGGGAGGTCAATCCGTCCCTGTTCCTGTCCATTGGCCGGGCGGTGATCGGCGGCGTTTCCTTGCCTCCATTTTCCTTCCCAGCATAGAGAAGCTCTGCCTTGGTCCCGGTATGCCGGATGCCCGCTATTTTCTGGCCTTTGGTAAATTGCTGCCATCCGGCGGAGATGAACTGGTAGCCCGCTGCCGTGGACTCGGCCAGGGCCTTTTGGGTTTCCTCATACTGGCGTGCATTCTGAATGGCGATGCTGACCTGGTCGGCGAGCGCCGTGAGGATATTGATGTCCTCCTGGCCAAATGCATTCGCTTCCACGCTCTGGACGTCGAGAGCGCCCATGACTTCCCCGCCAGCCATGAGCGGCAGCGCGATCTCAGAGCGGGTCTCTGGAAGATCCGGGTTGTTGAAGAAAATGGCATCCTGCCCGGTGTCCAGGGCGACGCGGGCTGTACCTGAACCGGTCACAAAGCCGACGATACCGGTTTCCCCGACTCGCAGGCGGTGCTGGCGCGCCAGCATTCTTTTTCCGCCTTCACTGTTGGCGGCCGACAGGACGGCGTACTCTTTGCGCGCATCCAGCAGGAAAATGCCTGTATGGTAAAAGCCAAATTTCGTGCTGATGGCGGTGGTGATCTGCGAGAGCAGCGTATCCAGATTGCGGGTGGAGCTGATGGTTGCGGCGACCTGTGAAATATATTCGAACTGTTTGGCCCGCCGCTCATTGCGCTCGTTGGCCGCCATGAGCTCCCTTGTGCGTTCGTCGACTCGACTTTCCAGTTCCTGGAGGATATCGCGCGTGCGGGAAGTCATGGTGTTAAAAGCCTGGGATAACGTCCCGACCTCATCGCTGGACTCGACCTCGGCCCGGGCTTGAAGGTCGCCTTCCACGATCCGGTTGGAGACGTTCGTCAGACGCACGATCGGAGCGGAAATCGCATTTCCCACGGTAAGGCTGACGACCACTGCCAGGGCGAGAAGCCCGATCAGAAGAACTGCCACGATCTGTATGCTCGATCGAACCTGGGCCTGTGTTTCGCTGCGTGCATTGACAATGGCTCCCTGCAGCTCCGAAACCGGGGCCACCAGGGCGAGGCTGTATCCTACAGCCGGGATCGGCGCGTAGGATACATACTTTTTCGTCCCCTGGTCATCCACGACAAGGAGACCTCGTCCGCCCGCCACCATGCGGCGTACTGCATTTTGCAGGTCCTCAGAGCCCTTGCCCAGCAGTGTCTCTTTGTAGAACTCTTCGCTCTTTATACTGTTCGGGTCCAGACCGAACAGTTTGTATCCTTCCGGCGGCATTGAAATGATGCGCCCGGCATCATCAAGCAGGAAGGCATAGCCTGTTTTCCCGATCTCGATCTGCTGGACCTGGTGCTGGATTTCAGTGAGCTGCATATCGGCTGCCACAATTCCATTAAACTTATCTTCGACGTATACGGGGTGGGTGATGGTTATGACCAGTCCGCCGCCCGTTGCGTCTATGTATGGAATGGACCAGCGGGAAAGACGCTGGGGATTGAGCATCGGTGCTGTGATCTCGTAGTAGGTTCTCTTCGTCGCATCGAAGCCGTCCGGAAGCACCGAAGCAAGGTTATTGTTGGGGTAATAACGAATGATGCCAGTCTTATCGATCCCATAAACTGCAAGGAGCGCCGGATGAGATTTCAAAACACCAGGAGCGGAGAAGTCCAGGTAAGCAGACGTGTTTAAATCACTGAGCAGGTTCGAAGTCAATTGCGTGTTCGCCGGAACATATACGGCAGAGGTATCTGTCTTTGGATTGCCATACCGCCCATCCTTCATCTGAATGAGCCTTGACCGGGCATCCCAATACCCGTTCTTTCCCAGCGTATCTTCCTGTCCCTGAAGCGATGACCAGGTACCGGCCAGGCTTTCCATTTCCTCACGTACGTCATTGAACGATTGATTCGCCTGTAAAGCCTGTTGATCGACAGTATTCGCCAGTTCTTCCTCGGCGCGCTGACTCACGCTGTTGACCAGCCTGTTCGAAAGGGCCGTTGTGATCTGCGCGGTCTGTCTGGTTGCGAAGATGGTAAAGATACCCAGCGCCAGGCCACCGGTCACAAGAATTCCCAGAATGATCTTGGTGCGGATATTCAGATCCAGAAGTCGCTGCCGAAATCGCTTTACATTCATGAGTCCAATCACTCCCTGCTTTCCTGGAAGCGGATCAATACTTCGGAAACGCCCAGAACACGCTCCAGTTCCTCAGCAGTTGTATGCAGGATGTTTTCAATATTCATCGCCGAGCTGATCTTGGCTGTCGCCTCCGAGATGGACTGTTCCTTGACGGCCCGCCTGCGTGCGTCCTGGAAGAGCCGGGCATTTTCCATGGCAAAGGCGGCACGCTCTGCCACTGCTTCGACGAGGGTGACTTCCTCCTCGAGCCATGGCCGGGAGGTGTGATTCGACTCGACATAAATGATGCCGATAACTTCACCGCGCACTTTAACCGGGACAGCTATGGTCGCGCGCTCCCCATCCGCCCCGCTCCTTGATCCGGATATGACCTGACCCTGATGGATCGCGATATTCACCTCCGGGGCATTCACACCTTTGTCCAGCATTTCGATGCGGCCGGCGTTGTAGCGAAAACCCTGCTGTTCCATCTTTGAGATGGTGCGGCCCCACTCGACCCGGGTAAATTCCTCATACACTTCCTGGACCTGCATGAGTGCCGCCCGGGTTTCCGTCAGCAGGCGTGCATTTTCAATGGCGATGGCCACCTGGTTGGAAAGTGCCGTTAATACCTGAAGATCGTCATCGGAAAACGCTGCAGCCTCGGTGCTCTGTACATCTAGGATGCCGATGGTTTCGCCGCGGGCCTTCATCGGGAGCGCCGCCTCGGAGCGTGTCCCTGGCAGGTCAGGGTTATTGAAGAAGACGGCATCCTTTCCGACGTCCAGGGCGATGCGTGGATTTCCTGTCAGGGCCGCATAACCAACGACGCCGGTTCCCAGGTTCAGTCGGTGGCTGCGGGCGAGCATGCGTTTCCCCCCCTCACTGTTCGCCGCCTGCAGGACGGCATACTCACGCTGGCTGTCAATCAGAAAGATGCCAACGTGGTAGAAACCAAAATATTCGCTGATCAAACGGGTTGTTTCCGGGAACAGCTCGCTCATATCCTGTAACTGGGCGATGGCCTCGGAAAGCTTGGTGATGGCCTGGAGTTGTCCGGCACGCGCTGTCACCTGGCGGTTCGCGACCTCAAGCTGTTGTGTGCGTTCCGCCACGCGCTGCTCAAGGCTGTCGGTTAATTCCCCGAGCTCCTGGTTGATCGTTTGCACCTGGCCAAGCCTGGATTTCTCAAGGCTGGATCTAAATCGGGATAAGAGGAAGAGCAGGATGCCGATCATCCCGATCATGGCAGCTTCCACATACGTCCTGCCGGTCATGCTGGATGTCATGATCTGGACGGCAAGAAGCGCAGCGATATTTAGAAAAGTAAGAAGAAGAACCCACCAGGAGGAGAGAAAGGAGCTGACAACGATCAGGCTCGGCGCGACATAGATCAGAATGAGCAGCGCCGGGTTGGCGGTTGCCCCTTCGGTCAGCAGCGTGAAGTAAGCGCTTGCACTGTAGGCAACCGCAAAAATGAAGATGGCTGCGCGATAGCTCTTTGTCCTGGCCAACTGGTAGGCGACCAGGGTGGGAAGCAGCGTGATCCCCAGGCCGCCGGAAAAGGCCGCCAGAAACGGAATGCCCAGGATGATGAAGCGTGCAAAGCCTCCAGCCAGCTCAAAACATGCAACAACAAACAGGAAGGAGGTTGCCAGGCGGGCAATGCGCTGTTCCTCGGGAGTATAGTCTGCGTTGGTGGCCGCAACCAACCGGTCCCGAAGCTGTCTTAGCCGGGAATATCCTGATTGAGGTGCGTTTTGCGATTCGTTCATGTTCATGAACCTTATTCCGAATCCTTCGACGTGCCAGGGGGCGGATTCGTTGGGTCGATCAACTGGAATGTCACAGTCGAGCCCTCCAGGCTGTGCCCGAGCTCTTCAACCGTATCCCGCAGGATGGAATCCAACCGGAAGGAGGTGCTCAGTTTTGTGGCCATTTCCGAGAGGAAGGCTTCGCGAGCAGCCCGTCTCTTGGCCTCGTCCAACAACCGGGCGCCTTCCAAAGCGAGAGCGGCCCGCTCGGCGGTGGCTTCCGCGATGGCATGATCGTCCTCTGACAGGGTTTGAGAAGAATCGGAGAGCCTGATCTTCAAATTGCCGATCGTACGACCCCGCAAACGTACGGGTATACTTTGGACCTTTTTGGCGTTCGAAAGAGATGGGTCTGCTGCCTTGAGAGGCTCGGCCCGGATCCCGTCATACCGGTAGCCTTTGGCTCCGATCGACTCCAGCCAGCCTTCCCAAACCCTGGCTGAGACCTGCTGCGAACTGACTTCCACTTCCCGCATTGCCCGCTGGGTTCTCTCATTGAGGATCGAGTTCTGAATGGCAATTGTGACCAGGTCGGCAAGGATGGAGAGGATCGAAACATATTCCTCTGTAAATATCCCCGGGGTTTCGGATTGCATATCCAGGGCTCCAATGACGTTCTGCACGGATTTAAGAGGCAGGACGAGTTGCGAACGGGTGCTGGGCAATTCAGGATCCGGTTTGAACATTGGATCCGTGCTTGTGTCATTCACGATGCTTGCCTGCCCGCTCCGGATGGTGAATTCAACGTGGCTTTGCTCGCCCATCCGCAGATACTGCCCGCCTTGAGGCATGCTGTCACTGGAGGCGACAAGAAGCGCATGCTGCTGTTGTTCATCCAGCAGGTAGATGCCCACATGGTAGTACTTGAATTGGCGGCTGATCACCTGGGCTGCAAGTGGAAGGAGACGGTCCAGTCCCTGGGATGAGAGCAGGGTGCGGGACGAATCCACAACCGACGTGAGATGCTCGGCTCGTTCTGCGATCGCCAGGTTCTGCGCTGTCAGCTCCTGTGTTCGTTCACTGACCCGTTGTTCCGTGACAGCCTGCGCGGTCTGCAGCTCCTGCTCGCGGGATAAGAGAGCCTGATTCGTCTTTTCCAGCATATCCTGTCTGCGGCCTGCGATCCATGCAAAAAAGCCCAGAAACAGGGGCGCCGTATCGATGATCCATAAAAGGGGATCTGTTAATTGCACGGCCAGAATGCTGCCGAAAGCGAGAGGCAGGCCGGATTGCAAGACACGGATCAGAGTGGCAAGGACCGGGAATACCAAGCCGAACAATGCGCCTGTGAGGGCGTATCGCCAGGCATTGGTTCGGAGGAAAGTGCCGGTTTGTTTCATTCGATAAAGTCCATTCCGTTGACAGCCTTAGATTTGTTCCGGATCGAGCTCCAGCATCACTTCGGTGGCACCACTAAGCTTGCGTCCCAGTTCCTCCACTGCCGTCTGGAGGATGGAGTCGATATCGCTCACCGCGCCGATCCGGGCGGATATTTCGCCGATGGACCGCTCGCGTGAGGCGCGGCGTTGGGCATTCTCCACGAGACGGGAGTTCTCGAGGGCAAGGCCGGCACGTTCTGCAGCGGCCTCAAGAAGCGAGATCTCGCCCTGGGTCCACTCCCGGTCGCCAGCCTTGGATCGCACATCCAGCACACCGATGACCTGTCCGCGAAGCTTAATGGGCAGGGAGATCCTGGAAACGGGCTCCGCCGCGGAAGGCCTGTGCGTCTGAACAGCGGCTGGAATGGCAGCGGGTTTGAGCTTTATATCCAGCGGAAGGACCTGCTTGCCGTCGAAGATAAATCCCGTGTGCCTGGCCTGCTGTGTGAAGCTGCTCCATTCCTGCCTGACATATTTTTCAAAGGTGGACCGGGACTCAGCCAGCGCCTTCTGGTTTTCGTCGTACAGGCGGGTGTTCTCGATGGCGACGGCAATCTGGTCGGCCAGGGTGGAAAGCACTGATATGTCCTCCTCGGCGAAGGCGTTTGTTTCCGTGCTCTGTACATCCAGGACGCCGATCACGCGTCCACCGGCGCGCAGGGGGAGCGCCATCTCGGAGCGGGTGCCCGGGAGGTCTGGGTTGTTGAAGTAAACCGCGTCGGCACCGACGTCTAGAGCGATGCGGGGGTCGCCGCGCAGGGCCACGTATCCAACAATGCTGTGCTGGTCCAGGTGCAGCCGATGTCCCCGGTCAAGCATCTGTCTGCCTCCCGTGCTGTTGGCTGCCTTGAGCACGGCAAAGTCATTGGATTCGTCCAGGAGAAAAATTCCTGTGTGATAAAAGCCGAATTGCTCGCTGACCAGCCGGGTCGTGTTGGGGAGGAGCGAGTCGAGATCCTTGATGGATGCGATATTCCTCGCCATGCTGGATATCGTTTGCAATTGGGCGGCGCGCTTTTCCAGGGAGGCAGTACGCTCCTGGATGCGGTGCTCGAGATCATCACGCAGCTGGGTGAGTTCTTCATTGCCGGCCTTGAGCTTGGTCGCATTGTCTGTCGCCACCTGCAGGGCATTCTGCAAACTGCTGATCGTTGATCGGATGATGACTGCGCTCATGACGAAAAGAAATGAATACTTTACTGCTGCAACAAAAGGAGGATCCGGGATCATCACCAGGAGACCGGCATACTCTGCGTATGCCAGGGCGAACGCGCTGAGAATGGAGAGGACGGCAACCGCCGTGGCAGCGCGTGACCCCAACAACAGACCTGCCAGCAGCATGACCACAAAAAAGCTGACAAACCCGACGCCGCGAATCCCGTTTGCGCTCAGAGCAAGATAAGTGCTTGCTATGCACATGGCAATGATTGTGATGGAGCCCGCAGCCCGCACTGCACCACTCCTTGCAACCACCCAGGCAAGCAGAAGAATACCGGCAATGCCCGCAAGGATCATGATGGATATGTCTACCAGCTCCCCGCCACGCCTGATCCTTGTGATCATCAAAACGAGCAATGTAAGGATTGCCGCAGGCACAATTACGCTCAGGTAATAAGCTGTCTTGGTTTTGTTTTCGTCCTCAGGAAAAACCGGTGGTGAAAAGAACCTTCGCCGTGTATTCTGTGTGCTCATGTTCGCCTATCCGTTTTGCCCGTTGTCGTTTGCGTCGCCAGTCAGCTGGATGCGGATCTCGGTATCCCGCAGGGAATTCCCGATCTCGCGGATGGTGGTTTGCAGGATCTCTTCGTAGGTGTTGGCCGCGCTGATCGCGCTGGTGATCTGTGCCACCGACTGTTCGTGGTCTGCGCGTTGGCGGGCCTCTTCGTAGAGACGGGCGCTTTCCAGGGCGGAGGCGAGGCGTTCACTCGCCAGCTCAAGGGTCGTGACCGTTTCCTCCCGATATTCTTCCTTGAGCCTGACGCTGATCACGCCGATGGTCAGATCGCGAAGATTAATGGGAATCACCACGGTTGTCTGCCCGTTTTCGTCCGGCCCCGGTGAGGGGATGGTGGTCCCATTCACGAACGCGATGTTCTCCAGAGCAGAGAGTTCGCCGACCGGCTCCATCCGGATGTTGTCAAAGCGATACCCCTTCAACCCATCCTTGTTGTCGACCAGCTTGCTAAAGCCCTCTCGCCCGGATCGTCCGTAGACATTTTTCAACGAATTTTCGCTGTTTTGTCTTCTGACTATGACCGAAACTTCCGATACATCAGGAAGCTGGATCAGCCCTCGCACGGCGTTCTGAATGAGTGTGTCGGTATCCAGCGACTGGCTGAAGCTTCCTGCCAGCCGGCTGATGATCTCCTCCTGGTTGGCCCGCTGGGTGGCTTCCTCCAGCAGTCGAATGTTGTCGATCGCCTGGCTTGCCTGGATTGCAACTTCCGCGATCAGATCCTCCTCATTCTTATTCATTGCCGCGTTCCCCTTGCGGGCGATGGAAATATCACCGATCTTCTGGCCGCGCAGGAGCAGGGGGATGCTCAATGTATTTGGATTGGACCCCTGGAGTTTGCCGGCGCGCAGTCCCAATGGTGTATATGTGAACGCTCGACCTTTTCCCTGGAGTTTTTGACGCCATGACTCACGGGTCCGCAAGCCTGTCACCGCCTCGAGCTGCATGAGCGCGGCCTGGGATTCGTCGAGCAGGCGGGCATTCTCAATGGCGACCGCGATCTGGTCGGCCAGTGTCTGGAGCACGTCAATATCGTCGATGCTAAAGGCCTGGGGCTTGTCAGACTGGATATCCAGTACACCCAGGACCCTGTTCTGGATCAACAGCGGCAGGGCAAGTTCCGACCGGGTCTTCGGCAGGTCGGGGTTGTCAAAGTAGACCGCGTCTTCACCCACATCCATGGCGATGCGCGGCTTTTTCTGTTCTGCGACATATCCCACAATACCCTTTTTGCCGACGGCCAGGACATGTCCCTTTTGGATCATGCGGTGCCCGCCTTCAGAGGAGGCGGCCTGCAGGATCACCTCGCTGCCTGTTTCGCTCATCAGGAAGATACCGGTGTGGTAGAAGCCAAACTGATCCGTAACCAGGTTCGCCACCATGTCGAGCAGGATGGAGAGGTCCTGGATCTCCGCGGTCTGGCGGGCGATGTGCGAGGCCGCGCGCAGTTGGTCGGATTTGCGCGTCAGGCTCTCGGTCCGTTCTGCGACGCGCTGCTCCAGGCCGTAGATCAATCCGCTAAGTTTTTCCGACATCTTGTTGAAATCGACAGACAGCTCTGCCAGCTCACGGGTATGCGGAATTTCGGTAACCCGGAAGCTGTAATCCCCATCGCTGATACGGCTGGCCATGTTTCGCAAACCGATAATAGGTTTGGCCAGGTAGTTCGCCGAAATGATCCCGGCGATGATCATAAAGGGCAGGCTGGCCAGGTAGAGCAGGAAAAGCCGTAACAGATATTCCCGTTCGGTGGCGAGAACTGTATTGGCTGTGACGTCCACCCCCAGCACCCCCACACGATGACCATCTGAAGTGAAAATAGGTGTGTAGGCGGAAAGGAGCGTGTCGAACTCATCTGTATAAAAATCCGGCTCAACGATGGTGCCCATCATGGTGTCGAAGTTTTTGACGAGCGTCGGGCTGGGTTCCCTGTAAAGGTCTCCGTATGCGGATATCTCCGACTCGCCGGGCAGGCCCGCATCCACGACAAAATAGATCTGCCCCTGATCGTTCTTGCGCATGGTGTACACGAAGCGCAGGTCGCGATCCGATTGCTTGATCTTTAAATTCGTGGCACGGATCTTCTGAAAGTTCTCATCGCCCTGTGATTGGACTTTTGCAAATGTGTCTCCATCCTGCTGCAGACCGGCCAGGGTGGCGATATTTGCCAGCCGGTGGCGCAGATTTTCCCTTTGTTCCTGCCGGAAATTGGCATAAAGGATCGCAGCTATAACCAATGAAAACAGAGCGGCGATCCCGATCAGCGTGATGGCCAGCCGGGTGCGGAGAGTGGGGTACTTTGATGGGTCGATTTCCATGTTTCGTGTCCGGCTACTTAATCGTTCGGGGATGGGGCCGCATCCTGCGGCTCATCAATGGAAAGCTCGATCGTAGCCTGGGAGGCATCCAGACGCCTGCCAAGTTCCTTTACGACGGTCTGCAGGACCCCGTCGATGGTCGCAGCCGACCAGATCTTGGAGTTGATCTCGGCCAGCATGCGCTCGCGTACGGCAACCTGGTGGCTTTCGTGCACCAGCCTGGCATTTTCCAGAGCAATGGCTGCCTGTTTGGCAACTGCGTCCACCAGGGATTGCTGGTCGGCCGTCCAGTCCTTTCTGCCCTCCAGGGTGATCTCGCCAAGGATCTGGTCGCGCAGGTTGATGGTGACTTCCATACGTTCCGCATCCTCGGATGTCTCATCGCCAACGGTGTATTCGAGCTCTTTGTTCTCACTGGTAAACCGGTCCCAGCCTTCGATCAGGTATTGCTGCTGCACGGTCCGCATTTCCCGGATCACTTGCTGGGCCTCCTGGAACAGGCGGGCGTTTTCCAGGGCGATGGCCACCTGGCTGCCCATGTTCTGCATGGTCTCGATCACCTGCGGACCGAAATCGGCTTCCCGCATGGATTGGACATTGAGCGCACCGAGGACGTGGTCACCCGAGATCAACGGCAGGGCGATCTCGGAGCGGGTGTAGGGCAGCAGCGGATTCTCAATGCGCTGCGTTTCCTGGGACGCGATCTGGGCAATGCGCGCGGTCCGCTCATGAATGGCTGTCGCCACCATGCTGCGGCCGGGGACTTCCAGGCGGTAGCGGTTTTGTTTCAGCACCTGGCCTGCGTCGCCGGTGGCATATCTTAATTCCGCCCATTTCTCACTCGGGTCCAGAAGAAAGATGGCTGCGTAGTAATAACCGAACTGTTCGGGGAAGAGATCCACGACGCGCTTAATCAGCTCATCGGGATCCAGGCTGGAGGAGGCCGCCCGGGCGACTTCGTTCGTGGCAGATAGCAGCTTTGTGCGTTCCAGGACCTGTTGCTCGAGCGTGGTCTGCAGTGCCTCGAGCCTCGCCACCATGCGGTTGAATTGAACGGTCACGATGCCAAGCTCGTCTGTGGCGCTGACCTGGGCACGCTGGGTCAGGTCACCCTGTTCGATCTTTGTGAAAGTCAAAATCAATCCCTTGATCGGGTCCGAGATGGATCTCGAAACATAATATGTGCAGACACCGCCCAAGAAGAAGGCAATGATACTGAATACGGCGGACTGGATCCGGATATTGCTGAACGCCTGCATCGAGCTGACTTCTGAAAAGATGACCCGCAGAGTCTGCTGGTACCCGATCGGGACGATCAGCAGGATGGCGATTGTAATCAAGGCCAGGATCAGGATCAGGAATTTGCTGACCAGCAGCGGCCCGGCACGCCCCTGCAGCTGAGTCTCGAAATCACCTGGAAGCAGAACCAGACGGGCCGGCAGGCTGAGTCGCTCGATCATCAAAATAGCCAGGATGACAGATGCCAGGATGGCGACCAATCCCCCCAACAATACGTAGATGGGATCCTGTGAATTGAGATAGGTGGCCTGGAAGGGCGATTCGATATTGCCGCTTATTGCCATGGTCAAACCGATGGCAGGCAGAAGGATAACAACGGCAAAGACCACCAGCGAGGCAATGCCATAATTCCAGGTTAAACTGGTGATCTCCTTCCAGGCGGCGAACTCTTCCTTCGGATCCTGTCTTAGGACCTCTGCCTTCCATTGATCGAGACGCTTGCGGGCGGCAGATGTAAAGCGCAGCCCAAGAAAGCATAGGATCACAAAACTTGCGATGACCAGGATCGGGATCACTTCGGAGAAAACCCGCAGCTGGTCCGCGTTAAACTGGGCATTGACCTGGATGGACAGTAGCCCCGGGATCGCACCCACCAGGGAGAGTAGCTGTGCAAGGATAAGCAGGATCGGGAGGAACCGTCCACCTGCCCGAGGCAGGAGCCGGTCCAGGGAAAAGCGCCGGTTCATTTCTGGACCTCATTCTCCGGCCCCGTGGAACCGGCCTTCACGCCCACACGGATCCTGGCCCGGCTGGCGCCAATGGCGCGAGTCAATTCGCTGGCAGTGGTTGCTAGGATGGTATCCATATCTGTTGTACGGCGAATCTTGTCGGTGATCTCAAAGAGGATGCGCTCACGCTCCGCCTGGCCGCGAATCTGTTCGAGCAGGCGGGCATTGGCAATGATCGCCGCCAGGCTTCCACCCAGCGTGCCAAGCAGTTCTTCGTCATTTTCGGCGTAGGCAGAAACGAGCTCGCTCTCTACGTTCAGAACGCCCAGCAGCTCGCTTCTATATAAAAGAGGGATTGCCATTTCGGAGCGGGTGTTGGGGCTGGCCTCGATATAGCGGGTATCCTGCAGGACATTATTAATGCGTAGAGGTTTCCTGTGGGCGGCCACCCAGCCTGTAATGCCGTTCCCCATGGGGATACGGATGGAAAACACGTTGGTGGCATAGCCGACGGCTGCCTTGACCTCGAGCATTTTTTTATCGCGGTCGGAAAGCAGGATGGCTACCCGGTCTCCACCGAGCGTGACCTGCAGTCCGTTGACTGCGGATTGGAGCGCTTCATCCAAAGTGGTGCCGGACGCGGCCGTTGTCGTGATGTGATGGAGGAGACGATGCTGGGCCAGATGTTCCTGGGTCTCGGCAAACAGCTCGGAATTGACGACTGCAATGGCCAGCTGGTCCGCAAGGATCTGCAGCGTACGCAGATTGTCCTCGGCAAAAGCAAACAACTGGTTGCTCTGGACGTCCAGCACACCCACAATCCGTTCACCGACTTTCAGCGGGATGGCCGCCTCGGAACGCGTGTAGGGCAGCAGGGGATTGGGATAGTAAGTGGCGTCGCGGGTGGTATCGTTGACGATCAGCGGCTCGCCCTGGCCGGCGACGTACCCGACAACCGACTTCGAGCCGACGGCCAGCTTGTGCCCCGTCCGCTTGAGCTGCGCGCCTGCCTCGCCCGTGGCCTCCCGGATGACAACGAACTCACCCGGCAGATCCTTAAGGAAAACCGAGGCATGATAAAAATTGAAGCGGGTTCGGATCAGTTCGACTGCCTTCTGCAGCAGCTCGTCCAGATCGAGGGAACTGCTGATATCGCGGGCGATCTCCGCCGCGGTTTCAAACTGAAGGGCAGCCTGTTTGCTCTCATTCAGAAGACGTACGTTGTGCATATCGCCGGAGACCTGGCTGGCGACGGACACCAGAAATTCCAGGTCGTCCCGATCAAAGGCATGCTCCTTGTTCAGATCCTGGATGATCAGGGCTCCGATCGCCTCGCCTCTCGCCATCAACGGTACTCCGAGCCAGGACAATGCCGGCTTGCCTGCAATCTTCGCTCCCATGGCAGCGGCGCGTTTTTCGGTATCCTCCACAAGCATCAGAGGCTCTCCGGTGCGGATGAGGATGGACGTCAAGCCTTCGCCCAGGGGAAAGCTATCCACCGAGGAGAAGTTTCCTTCTTCATATAAATAGGGGATGCTGATCGAATTGGTCTTGCGCTCGTACAGGGCAATGACAAATCCATAGTCGCCGATCACCGCCCGGACCTGTTCATGGATCAGCCTGTAAAAGGAACCCAGGTCACTGGTGTTGGCGGCGTGGATGGCCAGGGTGTTGATCGCGGTCAGCTCCCGGGTGCGTCGCTCGGTGAGTGGTTCGGTGGGGGAGACATTCGGATGCAGCGCATGCGTTGTCAGGCGAATGGTGCGGGCGAACGCGGTAACGATCTCCTCCGTGATTTCACGGCCTTCGGGGAATCCGATGAACAGAAGGCCGCGCAGTCGTCCCTCATGGAGGATGGGGACATACGCGGCCGCATCACATCCCAACTCGCGCGGAAACGCTGCCAGGGGCGGCGGCAGAGGCGGCTGGTCCTGCGAATCCAGGATAACAGGACCCTCCTTCAGACACTCCTCCAAATCCTGGAGAGGCAGCTGCAGCCCGCGCGGAATGGTCATCTGATTTTCGCGGTTCGGCAGGTCTGAATACTGTACAACCTGTAACTGGTTCCCAGAGACGATGAAATAAACAGTAATCAAGACTAGATCGTTGTTCAAGGATATGTGCCCAGGAGAATCAACAATTAGCTGTATTCCCAGACGGCCTCTCCACTTAAGATGCGGCGGATCTGGTCTGGAAATCGGTCGGGATCCAGGGGTTTGCCCAGGAATCCATCGAAGCCGGACTCTTTCGCCTTGTTCATCTGGTCTGTGCTGGCTTCGGCGGTAACGGCAATGATCGGGATGGACTTTAGCCGATCCGAGGCGCGGATCTTCTTCAGCGCGCCGTAGCCGTCCTCATAGGGCAGGCGGATATCCATCAGGATCAGGTCCAGGCGCTGGAGGGTATCCGCATATTCCACAACCTCATAGCCGGATGTCTTCCATTCACAATGAATGCCCAGGTATCCCAGCATGCGGGCTATCAGAACAAAGTTGGCCACGTTGTCCTCCACAACCAGGACAGTGGCATCCTTTGGAATGGTCGGCTTGCGGATGGGCTGTGTATCCAGTACGTTTTCACTCATGTGTTCTCCTCGGGAGGAATCTTTCGACCTCTCTGATCAGCTGATCTATATCAAGCGGTTTTTGTATGTAACCATCGCACCCGGCTTCGAGGGTTTTCTCCTTGTCGCCTCGCATGACGTTGGCCGTCAGGGCAAGGATAGGGATGCGCTCAAACCCGGCCATCGACTTGATCCTGGCAGTCAAAGTATAACCGTCCATATCCGGCATGTTAATATCCATCAGGATCAAATCCGGCCGGGCGCTCTCCAATTTGTGCAGGGCATCGGCGGCGCTCACCGCCTCCAGCATGGCGTAATCCTCTGCCGTCAGAATCCTGCGCACCAGGACGCGATTTTCAAGATTGTCTTCCACATACATAATCGTGGTCTTTTGGTTAGGTGACGTCATCTTGTCAGACCTCCGATTGAATTTTACTTATGACTTTTGGGGGGCAGCATAACAGCTACCTTACAGATTACCAAACAAAAATGTCGAGGCACTCACTCCTCGACACATGCTCAGACCTCCTGCCAAAAGCCAGGGACGGGACTCGAACCCGTGATCTCATGCCTGGGAAGCGCCCCTGCCGCTCTGCTAAGCATGCCTACAAACCGCCATATTTAATTATTAGACCCGGGATGGACAATCTCTTCTCTATAGTATAGCCGCAGGCACCGTCCATCGGTGTTTCTTTAAGGTTTTCAACTGTCTGGCATGCTGTCCTTCGTCCCCTTTTAGGGGCTGGTTCCTGCTAATTTTGAGTGTGATCTGTAAAAACGCCGCCATATCGTTTGATATAGCGGCGTTTCAGCCAGCACGTCCTGAAAATGGGCACTCCAGAGCGGGTGATGGGACTCGAACCCACGATATCTTGCTTGGGAAGCAAGCGTTCTACCACTGAACTACACCCGCGGTTTTTACTCTACAAAACGCCACATTTCTCTGCGTATGGCGCGTCAGGCAAGAGCTCATGACGCGGCAAAAGTATCACCGATTTGGTCATTCTCGTCAAGGAGGTTAGTGAGCACTTGCCTACCCCGTAAGATGAGTTATAAAAGAAAAGACCCAGGACATTCCTGGGCCTTTTTGTTATCTGTCGTTCGGTTTTACCTGTTCTAAGAGTATCACCTACTTGTGAATAAACTCGCGATCTGGTTCGTTATTTGGTACAGGGGAAAAGCAGATCCGGTCCGTGAACTTCAGGAAGGCAACCAATCCTGCGCCGATCGCAAGGAATTTGGTCGACGTCCGACGGATCCAATCTTCTTCATTCTTTTCTTGTACTGCCTCCTGAGGTTGTGTTTGCTGCGACATTTGTATCTCCTGAAGTTTTGAGTTTATAGAGAGCGTAGCTCACTATGTCCCTCACCACGGCGGGATCTAACTCACCGGCTTGTACACGCTCCATGGCATCTCGCAGCTCCTCTTCCAGTTCCTGTGAATGTGAAAGCAATACGGCAATCTGATCTGCCAAAGACGTGTCAGACATTGAGTTCAGTAGTTCTGAGGGGCGTATGTGTAACCAGTTCGCGAGCTTTATGACCGTGTCAAGGTCGATGCGATCACCGTTCAGAGCGCGAAGCACGGTTGTGTGGGATACGCCAATTTCATTGGCTACGGAGTGAGATGACATGTTCCGACGGCTCATCTCGCTTTGCAATACAGTTGATAGCATACGTGCCTCCTGCACCAATTGTATCACAAAAGTTCCAATTGGCGACTACTGACGTGCCTACTCACATTGTGAATATTACTACAATAGTCCGGAATAGCAAGGGGATATAGACCACCTTGCAGGAATGACAGTTTTTGGTGTATGTATTATTGTTTCGGAAGTCAACTGTTCTAAACCTTGACACGTGGGGGATTGGTTGTACAATTTAAACTCTAATCGGTTGGTAACTGTTCCAGAAAAGGAAATGACATGCAAATTACGTTTAACGACTTCAAGGCATTTGTCGGCACAATTGGGCTCCATACGGCCGGCCTGCACGCCATCGAGCGTGTCCACAAGATTACCCAAACGTTCTACTGCGACAAACTAACCGTCCGCTCAGCCTGCTCCGGACAGTGCGAGAGCTGTATTCTCACGCTCAAAACACGGATCGCCGACACCAAGTGGGCTTTCAGTACCAACAAGTACGGCCTCTACACCTGGCTCGTGAAGGACGTTTCGGGCAAGGTGATGGAAGCAGCCAGGGCGGAAGAGAAGTCGGCTCCGCTGAAAACTCAATACGGCGAGCCGGTTGAAGGGGATGCACTCGACTTATTCATGGAGACAATCAATGAGTGATAGGTGGAAAGCGGTGGAGCGCGGCGCAGCTGCCCAGCTGAACAGCGCACTTTCCGACGTCGGAAAGTACAGCCCCATCGAACGTATTCCAATCCTCGGCCGCACGGGCCCGGACCTCACGGTCAATGAGACGGGCCTGGTCATCGACGTAAAGTCTCGCGGAAGAATTCCGAAGAGACTGTTCCCTACATCAGGACACATTCACATGATCGGCAGCATGGCCTGCTTCAGACTTGAAGATCTGAGCCAGGTGCCTGAAATGCCGATATGCGCCAGCACCCCTTCGTGGAAAGACCTCACGGGATGGTGGACCCACATGGACGAGTGGACACGGGATCACGAACCCCGCGGGATCACAACGATCCTCATCCACCGCCCCAGAATGCCTATCGGCCATATCGGCATCGTACTTCACATCAAAGATCTCAGGAGACTGTCATGTCAACTCAAAACTCAGCAATCGAATTAGCCCAGCCCGCAGATAGCATCATCCTCGCCAGCGCCCTGGACAACCTGCGCAGCACGCTCTTCGCAGCCGCCACAGCCAACATCGAAGCCGCTCTTGGGGACGAAGTCGGTTCCTACACCGCCCTTGAGCGCCAGGCCATGATCGCTACCGAAGCCCTGCGCCTGACTTCCGGCATGGACCTTTCCACGATCATTACTCGCGGCGGCATCATTCGCGACATCGAGCAGCAGGGTTTGGTGGGCGTGCACCCCAACGGGTACGCCAACCTGACAGCCCTTGCCATGGAGAACAACATCTCCGTGGCCGAACTCTCGGACATCCGCGCCCTGTGCGATGTGATCTTCCCCTACATTACCGAAGTGCTTGAGCTGAACCTGATCGCCGTGTGGGATGAAGTTGGCAAGTCGACATTCCGCGAAATGGTCCCTGCCCTGCGCTCCCTCATCACGGGCCAGAACGCCGACCACAACAGCGTGCGCAATGCCGTCGAGGGAATGCTCAACAATGCAGCCATCTCCCTGGCCGAGGCGCAGGAAGTTTCGACTTCCGAGATCCCGGACGTCGATGTGCGCCGCCAGGCAGTGATCAGCCTCCTGCACGAAGGCGCGACCATGCCCGTGCGTGATATGCGCCGGCGTGTCCGCCCCACCCCCGTCCCCCACATCAGCATGACCACCATGCAGACCCGTGAAGATCAGTGGTACGCCGTCCTGAGAATTACCTCCCAGGAGCAGTACGACCTCATCATGCGCATCCTGAACTCCCACACCGACAACCAGCTCGTCAGCGGTCGTGGCGACGGCCAGGGTGAGTACCGCCGTCTCCTCGGTTCCTTCTTCGGAGATCGCGAATGATTATCAACCCCCGCTATGAACAGGCCCTGATCGGCACGACCATCGCTGTGCCGACAGAAGCTGCTTCAGTCATGGACGTCCGGATGCAGGACATGATGTACGCCTCGCACCAGACGCTCTGGACCATCATCGTGGATCTGGAGCACACCGGCCGCCTGTCCTACCAGGCAATTGTCGAGAAACTGCACGCAACCGACAAATTGGACAGCCTGGGTGCAGATGTGGATGACGGCGAGATTGTCGGCGACATGTACATCCAGGAACTCCTGGGCCGCCGGGCAAAAGACAGCATTCGTGAGTTTGCCGACAACGTGATCAACGCTTCGATCAAACGAGAGCTGCACACCCTGGCCCACCTATGGGCCCTGGATGCCGACAGTCCTACCGAAGCCGACGAACTCCTGGATGCGGTCGAAGAGAAGCTCTACAGCCTGCGCCGTAACCGTGTCGACACCGGCTCTGATATGGGCGATTTGCTTGTCCAGTACGAGCAGGTCATGGATGACTGGCGAGCCGACAAGATCACGCCTGCCTTCCGCTTCACAACGCCTGGCCTGAGCCGGATCATCCCGTTCCTGGAGAACTCTGACTTCATGCTGATCGCCGGCCGCCCAGGCGAAGGCAAGTCCTCGGTCATCCGCAACGAGGCATTCAATGCCGCCCGTGAAGGAAAGAAGATCGTCATCTTCAACCTGGAGAACAGCGAGATCGAGTACGCCCGCTACCTGGTGGCCCATGTCACGGGAATTGACACCCGCAAGCTGCGTGAGCCGAAGGAAATGACCGCAGCTGAAGTAGCCCAGGTCCGCGAGGCTGTGAAGATGCTCAAGAGCATCCCGCTCAAAATCGTTTCCCTCGGCGCTCCCACGGTCTACGAGATCATCCGCATTGCGCGGAAACTGGT
>JBLMZU010000323.1:0-3360 GCA_050258995.1 Bacteroidota bacterium | reverse complement strand
TCTCGCAGGTGGGTCCCTACCCAGAAACGCCGCCTTGGCTCAGGCCTATCGCGTTATTTCTATTGGAGTTAGAGACCCTGAAAGTAGGTGTTGGCTCAAAACGGAAGGTGCAACATCACGAACACTGCAGGGACAGTGATTCTTATACCATAAACGTTGGTGCAAGGGTAGAGAAAAATTAATGGATGTTCTTAAAGATTATTTTGACGTTCACGATCGGCGATAAACAATTGTTTGCTTTTATAAAGGGATTATGCTACGCTTGTACCTGAATCATTATCCCATCCGAGGAGCAGATCATGGCGACTGTTGCAGGTATCGATGTCTCGTATTGGAATGCCGGTATAGACTGGCCCAAGGTCCGCGCGGCAGGGCAGCGGTTTGTCTTCGCAAAGGCGAGCGAGGGGGATACGTATGCGGATCCCACTTTCGACGACAACTGGCGCGGCGCAAAAGCAGCCGGACTCCTGCGCGGGGCCTATCACTTCTTTCGTTCGAACGTGGACGCCAAAAAACAGGCCAACAAGTTCATCGATTATGTCAAGTCCATGAACGATGATGGGGAGCTTCCTCCGGTTCTCGACCTGGAAACCAACGATGGCCAGACTCGTGAAAAGATCATTACGCGGGTCAAGACCTGGCTCGACCTGGTGGAGGCGGCCTTCAATCGCAAACCGATCATCTACTCCGGACAGTACTTTTTACAGGATTACTTCTCTGAAGTCGGGGGCGGCCCTCCCATGTGGGCCAAGGACTATCCACTCTGGCTCGCCCAATATCCAAACCAGTATATTCCCGGAATAGACCCCGTCCTTCCGCGCGGCTGGTTCAAATGGACCTTCTGGCAGTACAGCAAAAAAGGAAGGGTGAACGGCATCAATGCAAATGTGGATTTGGACGTCTTCCATGGATCGCTGGAGGAGCTCTATCAATTTGCCGGGTCTGAGATCCATAAGGATGGAACGCAAATCCCGCAGAAGCATACAGTGTCCGCGGGAGACTCGTTCGAGTCGATCGCGAATAAATACGGCATCACCGTCCGGGAACTGGTCGGCGCGAATCCGCAGCTATTAAAGACGGGCGAGCAATTAACAGTGCCAGCCGCGGTGGCGATCCCGGCCGAAAATGGAGGTGGGACAGGCGCCGGCCCCCGGACCCATACTGTAAAGAACGGCGAGAACTTGACGGCGATCGCCATCAAGTACGGGACGACCGTGGCAGCCATTGCCTCGGCCAATAACTTATCCAATATCAATAACATCAGTGTGGGCCTGGTCCTGATCCTCCCATAAGCTGAAGCAACGATCCCCGCCATATCCGGGCTGGGATTTTTGGCGAATCGATCATGAATACCTCCTCAGAATTCCTGATCTCCGCAAAGGATTTCGAGCCTGCGTATCTCCGTCTACATCGGACCGGAGAGCTGAAGCGACGGGTCGGGCAGGCAATCGAACGCCTGGAAAACTGTGAAATCTGTCCGCGCAACTGCCACGAGGACCGCCTGGTGGGGCAGACAGGCATCTGTAAAACAGGTCGATACGCGCGTGTCAGCAGCTTTTTCCCCCATAGAGGCGAAGAGGAGTGCCTGCGGGGTTGGAACGGGAGTGGAGCCATCTTCTTCTCCCAATGCAACCTGCGCTGCCAGTTTTGCCAGAATTATGACATCAGTCACCTGGGTGGCGGGGAGGAAACCTCTCCCGAAGGTCTGGCAAAGATGATGATGGACCTCCAGGCGGCTGGTTGCCATAACCTTAACTTGGTGACACCGGATCATGTCGTTCCACAAATCCTGGAGTCGCTCGCGATCGCGGCCAATGCAGGTTTTCGGCTGCCGCTGGTCTACAATTCCTCCTCCTATGTTTCCACAGCGACTCTGCAGCTGCTCGATGGTGTTGTGGATGTTTACATGCCCGACTTCAAGATCTGGGAGCCAGGGATGGCACTTAAATACCTGGCAGCGAAGGATTACCCTCAAGCCGCGCGGCGCGCCATCAAGGAAATGTACCGCCAGGTGGGGGATTTGAAGATGGATGAAAATGGGCTGGCAAAGCGTGGCGTCCTGGTCCGCCACCTGGTCATGCCGGGCATCGTGGCCGGGACGCGGGATGTGATGAAGTTTTTAGCGCGTGAGCTATCACCTCATACGTATATCAACGTGATGGCCCAATATGCTCCTGCAGGGAAAGTGACCGGCGAGAAGTTCCAGGAAATTAATCGCCAAGTCACCGCGCAGGAATATATGGCTGCGATGAATGCTGCGCAAAAGGCAGGTTTATCTCGCTTTGATGGCAGATGAACAACGGTAAATTTGAAAAGACCCTGAAGGCGTCCGGCGCCTTCAGGGTCTTTTTCTTTACGGATATACCCGCTTGATCGTGCGCGGGAAGGGGATCGCCTCGCGGATGTGCTCGATGCCGCAGATCCAGGCGGTGACCCGCTCCACGCCCATGCCGAAGCCGGAATGCGGGACGGAGCCGTACTTGCGCAGTTCCAGGTACCATTGGAAGGACTCCTCCGGCAGTCCTTCTTTCTGAATGCGAGCCAGCAACAGATCGTGATCCGACATGCGCTCCGAGCCGCCACAGATCTCGCCGTAGCCTTCGGGCGCCAGCAGATCCACCGATTTGCAGACCTCCGGGCGGCCGGGCCACGGTTCCATGTAGAAGGCCTTGACCGCGCTCGGATAGCCATAGACAAATAACGGCTTGTCGTAGAGCTGGGTCAATTCAGTCTCATGCGGCGCGCCGAAGTCCATGCCCCATTCGAACTTGAGCAGCTCCTTCTTTTCGGGGTCGGTCTCTTTTTCATACAGCTCGAGCAGATACTTGGCCGCATCGTCATAGGACATGCGCGGGAAGGGTGCCTGGATATTCTCCAGTTTGGAGGTATCCCGGCCCAGAAATTTCAGCTCGGCCGCACAGTCCTGGAGCACGGCCTGAACGATATGGGTAATGAGACCTTCCTCCACCTCCATCAAGCCATCCAGGTCGCAGAAGGCGATCTCAGGCTCGAGCATCCAGAACTCGGTCAGGTGACGGCGGGTCTTGGATTTCTCGGCCCGGAAGGTCGGGCCGAAGCAGTAGACCTTTCCAAAGGAGAAGATGTTGGCCTCGTTGTACAACTGTCCCGTCTGGGCCAGGTAGGCGAAGCCCTCGTCGAAGTAAGGGGTCTCAAAGAGCGTCGTCGTGCCTTCGGCCGCGGCAGGGGTGAGAATGGGTGTATCGAGATTGAAGAAGCCGTGGCTGTCCAGGTACTCTCGCACGGCGCGCATGACCCGCACCCGCACGCGCAGGATGGCCCACTGGCTGGGCATGCGGATCCACAGGTGGCGATGGTCGAGGGCGAAGTCCACGCCGTGGT
>JBLMZU010000322.1:0-4053 GCA_050258995.1 Bacteroidota bacterium | reverse complement strand
GATTGGCCCGGCTGAACGACATGATAGGTCCTGCCATCTGAATCCGGCGTGGCGATCTTTACCGGTACGATCACTTGCGAGACCGGATTGGGAATCGCGCCTGCTTGCGGAGTGCCGCTTCCCGAGGAGGGGGCCGTACTCCCGCACGCCTGCCCGGCTACATAGGCTGCCTGCAGGATGTAATAGATCCTTCCATCCGCGCTCTGAGCCGTACCCGCCCCCACATTACAGTATGCCGCTTCGACCGCGGGACGCATATGATCGGCATCCGCCCAGACGGTCATGATCTCATCGATACCCATGCCCCCCTTGTACATGGCAAAGTTTTCCGTTGCCCAAACGGTGCCGCCATTGCCATACCCGGCAGCTGCCAGGCGGCCGCGCACATCACCGATGTGCCAGGACATGTTATTGGCTGCCATCGTGGCAGCGGTCGACTGTGCGACGGCATCGATGATTGGATCCTCCACCAGCGGCGGGAGTCCATAGGAAACGCGCAACGTGTTCATGGCGAGGATCAGATCGTAGGCACTGGCCTGGTTGGCTGGGGCAGGATCGATCTTGTCAGCCTGGACAGATTGTGGATGATAAAAGGCCCCCATTCCAAACATGATCAGCACGATCAACAGGACCGGCCTGCTTATGTGACGTTGAAACTGCATTCGATAATTATAATTCTACAAGCGGATTCAAAAAGCAATTCAAAGAATAGTCTGCCGTAGGCCACCTGGCCGTTTATTGGGCATCAGGTGGCAGGTTGCAAAGCCAGATATGACGAATGGGGAGCAGTGGTTCTAAAGCAAATTCACCCCTCAAAACCGGAACTAAGTGAGAAGCCCTCCAGCCCTTCGACCTCGCCCTCCCGGACCCCGAGCGAAGCGGCAACCGCATCGCGCATGGAGATGATGCCGATGAGCTTCCCATCATCGACAACAGGCAAATGGCGGACATGGCGATGGACCATCAGTGCCATGCACTGCTCGATGGTGGTATCAGTTGTAACCGTGTACATCCTGTCTGTCATGACGTCTTTGACCGTTGTTTCCTTCGCAGACAGGCCTTCGACCTCTACTCTCATGATATAGTCCCGTTCGGTAAAGATGCCGGTAACATTCCCTTTCTCCACGACCAGCACAGCCCCAATATGTCTGTCTGCCATCAACCGGATCGCTCTGTATATGGTTTCACCTGCTTTGATTGCATAGCGGCTGGCATCTGTTTTTGCGCCGATCAAATCTCTCACCGTAACCATGCTTCATTAACTCCTTTAAAATGTACCAAGGAGAGTAGGTTTCCTGCCCTCCAAAACATGGATGACGTTAACAGTATAGCAAAAATGGCTGCCCCGAGTCTAGCCGTTTCTTTCCCTCCGGCCGATTCGCAGATGTCAATCACCCCGCCTAGCAGGCGGAGAGCCATGGGAGCCTTGCATTTTCTAGAGAGTATCCAGGATTTTCCGGGCATTCAGCCATTCCCAGATCAGCTCCACAGCCTGGGGAACAAGCGCGGCGGTCTCTTCCGAAAGCTGGCGCGAAAAAAGGAAGCGATGACCGAGGACGGAAAGCAATGCCGAATCCGGCTTCCTCCCATACAGGGTCTCACACATGGAAACGAGAGATTGCGGCGTGAGATGATGGGTGAACGGAGAGCGCTGAAACTCACTTTCGACAGGGATCAGGCGCACAGTCTCCGGGATGTTGCCGGTATGCGCGTCGATAAAGCATACATACTCGTACTCATTGATCTCCTCTGCCATCTCGGGCGTGAGCTGTAGATAAAACGCAAAGTCGATTGCCATGAATTGGGGAAATTCATCCTCATAGGAGTCAGGCGAGGGCAAACCCAGCCTGATGGTTAGCGCACGGAGAATGTGCCAGGCAACCCCGTCATCCTCGCGGTCCGGATTTCCGTAGCCAATGATCAAAGATTTTTTCAATTGCAATCCCTTTTCAAGTGAATTCTACAAATAAAACAGGCCAGATACAAGGAACAGCCGTACCCGCTCGTATCTGGCCTGCCAGCGTATTAAATCTTGAAACTTCGCTCGTCTGTATTACTCGCCGTAACCGCTGCCTAGGATATAGCTCTCCAGTTTGACAATTGTACCTTTTTGCTCGGCAAGCAGTCCCTCGGCCAGGCGGCGGATCGAGACAATGCCCACGACGCGGTCTTTATCGAGTACCGGCAGGTGGCGGACGTGATATTTGCCCATCAATTCCGCGCACTCCTCGAGCGTGGTTTCCGGCTTGATCAAAACCATCTGGCTGGTCATGACATCAGCCACAATCGTTTCCCTGGCAGTGCGACCCTTGATCTCACCTTCACGGGCATAGTCGCGCTCGGTGAAAATGCCGACGATCTTTTCATCTTCTGTAACCAGGACCGCCCCGGTATTGCCTTCACACATTACGAGGAGGGCATCAAAGACGGTGGCGGTGGCAGGGATGGTGTAAATTTTTACTTCTGCTTTTTCGTCAATTAGCTTTCGAACTGTCGTCATGGTTGAGCTCCTTTGGTTTGCCTGGAAAGGATGAATGGTGTTTTAAGCGGAGTACTAGTCCCGTTTCAAGGTCTTGATCAGTGTGCCGTCCGGGGCAACGAAGTCAAGCTGGATGGGCATCTGGCCGATGGCGTGTGTCGAACAGGACAGGCACGGGTCGTACGCCCGGATGGCTGCCTCGACACGATTGAGCATGCCTTCGCTAACATCCGGTCCCTTCACATACGTCTTGGCGACGCTGTCGACAGCATTGCTCATCGCCCAGTTGTTGTGACCGGTGGAGACGATCAGGTTGACCTTGATCAGCTTGCCATTTTCGTCGGCGGTGTAGTCGTGGATGAGGGTGCCGCGCGGCGCTTCGATCACGCCCACACCGTGACCCTTGTAATCTTTGCGAGTGTTGAGGATGTCGGTGCTGAGGAGATCGGGATCTTCGCACAGGACACGAATTCTCTCGATGGCGAACAGCGTTTCGATGAGGCGAGCCAGGTGGTAATACAGGGTATTCTCCACGGGCTTGCCGTTATTCAGGCTCTTGAAGGACTTCAGTTCTTCGTTCGCCAGCGGCGTATCGATCTTTTCGGCCAGATTCAGGCGTCCCAGCGGCCCGACGCGATAGACGCCGTCAGGATAGCCCAGCTTCTTGTAGAAAGGGAACTTGAGGTAGGACCACGGTTCAACGTGCTCCTGAATGTAATCGAGATAATCGGCAATCGGGAAGCGCTCCAGCTCGGCGCCTTCGCGGCTGATCAGGCGGGCGTTACCATCATAGAGCTCGAGCCCGTTTTCAGGTGTGGTCAGGCCGAAGTACCCGGTGGGGAATACGGCGAACTTGTTGATGTCCTCCATGTTCTTCTCGGCCCAGTCCTTCATGATCTGGATGCCGACCTGCGTAGTTGCAATGGCAGCCTCCACGCCTTCCAAAATGGAATCGCGCTCGGCCACGCTCAGAGCCTTGTTCACACCGCCGGGGATGGCGAAGACCGGATGGATCTTTCGCCCGCCCAGGGTCTTGATGACCGTTTGACCGAACTTGCGCAGCTGAACGGCTTTTACGGTCAGGTCAGGATTGGCGCCGATCAAGCCCACGACGTTGCGGATCTCCGGCGCGGCATCGAAGCCGAGCAGCAGGTCCGGGCCGGCCAGCTCGAAGAAGTGCATGCCATGGCTTTGGACGATCTGTCCCATGTGCATGAGCTCGCGCAGCAGGCTGGCAGGGCGGGGAGGGGTTTGACCCGTCAGCGCGTCGCCTGCCTTGGCTGCTGCCAGGTGATGGCTCACCGGGCAGATCCCACAAATGCGCGGGGTGATCTGCGGCATCTCGAAATAGAGACGCCCTTCGCAGAATTTCTCGAAGCCGCGGAATTCGTTGACGTGCATATAGGCGCGTCCGACGGTGCCGTCATCCAGCATGTGGATGGTGACCTTGGCATGCCCTTCGATACGGGTAACAGGTTCAATCGTAATTTTTTGTGTCATTCTCAGCCTCCGCTCCTAGTGCCAGTGCAGGAGTTCATCTTTAAGTTCGGGTTTGCGTCCCTGCGCCAGCTCGG
>JBLMZU010000321.1:0-13535 GCA_050258995.1 Bacteroidota bacterium | reverse complement strand
CAGGATCTCAGGTGCATAAATACTGAGTTGATCTTCCCACTTATGAAGGCAATTCAGTTCGTGCGCTGAAAATTGCCTGCCTGACTTACGCTCCAGGATCCATTTTCCATAGATTTGGACGAGCTGCTGGGCGTACTGGTAGCCCATGTCAAAATCGGAGCCCTGTAATATGACAATGGGATTGATCTCAGGTACGAGCGGGGCACCCCCGGCGAAGAGAATTTCAGTGCCGTTTGAGCACAGTTCAGTATCAGGAAGATTAAGTGGCTCCTCCGATTTTGAGTAAAGCAAATCCATGAGGCACTTGCTGTATTCTTTGCTCAAGCGGATCTTTGCAAAAGCCTGCTCCCATAATCGTTTGGTTTCCTGGCTATCTTTTGCTTCCATTGCACAGGCTGCCAGCCACTTGCCCTGGACAAGTTCAATCATCACTTGGTTGAATTCTTTTATCCGTTGGGCATAGATGGGATCATGATAAGTCATTTTGCCGATGTCTATATTTGCCAGCGAGAGATTCGTGCGTACATCGTATAACTGACGCGATGCTCGAAATGCCTTGATGTTTTTGAAAATGAATTTTGTATACTTCCAAATCGTACCGGCTTGTTGAGAAAGTTTGTTGCTCATCAAAATCACCTTTTTGCAGTACCAAGGAATATTATGCCTTCGCATGCTCATTCCGAAGGAACCCGTTTGAGCTGCGGAATCAGGCAATCAGTGACAGTACGGATGCCGAAGCTATAGGGTTGTAATAGGCGGGAGAATGAGCAGGAAAGATAAAAGCCAGGGTGATGCAAGTGGGATTGATACGAATCTGGTCGAAAGGCGGAGAAGAGCTATAGAGGTAGAAAAAACAGATGCAGCCAACATTCCTTCAGTCACTAACGAATCTGAAGACCCATCGGCATCGATATCCTGCACTGGCACCAGTGCCAAGAGTAGACCCAGCGTAGTCACAATGAATAGAAATACGAGAAAGAATTTCTTTATCATGTGCATATCAACACTTGCAGATGGCGGTTCCACATGGTTACCGTTCAAAATAGATGATTTCTTTTTGCGTAACACCACTAACAAGCGTTGCGGTCTTTCGTTTTTCATTTTGAAAAACTATAAAAGCAACCAGGATAGCGAGATAGCTTGCCATGCTGGCGATGGTTGATGGGATCAGTTTGAGCGCGAGAAAAATCGGTCCTAAGTTGATCAAGGCATGTAATCCAACCGCTGACATAAACCCGAGTAGGATGTTTCTCTTGCCGTAATAGACTCCCAGAGCGACAAGAGATGTCATGAACCCATGGGCAAAGGTGACGATCAAGCGTTCGGATGCAAACCCGGTGAACATATACCAGGGCAATTGGTTATTGGTCGGACTTTGAGCGATCCCATATGCCAGGTAGGCTGCTTCGCCCAGACCAAAACCCATTCCCAGAGCAAATCCAGTTAATAATGCCTGACCCGCGTCATGGAGAAATCTTCGCCCTACTAGGATTACGGTAAATATCTTGATTGCCTCTTCAAAAATGGGAGCATTCAGCCATATCAGGCCGATGAACCAGAGCGGCACATCGGGATGTAATTGAAGGGGAACACCAGTCCATGCAGCAATGGAGATGATGATCGGTGTTTTGATGAATCGATTAACGATGAAACTGAGAGGCAGGCCGGCAAGAACTAACCATACGAGGTGATTAGGGGCCTGCTTCCACTGATTGAGAGCTGCAATGCCAAGCAGGCCCGTTACCACAATTGTCAAACCTGCCATCACATATATGCCCGGCATGTTATTGTTTCATCCGTTCCCGGAGTTCTGCAACAAATTGTTGTTCATCGGCAGGTGTTAATCCGTATTTGGCGGACGCTGTTTCGATTAGCAGAATGCCATGGCTCGCAGCTGTGGCACACATCTTGATTATCCCCACTTCATGGTAAGGCACCGAAAAAATTGCCAAACCGGGGAATCGAAAGCTGGATACAAGGCTGATTTCGAGGTCGCGACTACGAATGCTCTTTATCTGTCCAATTTCAATCGTATATCGAAGCAGCGGACCATAGAGTAACGTGAGTCGAGATCCTTCGATCTCATAGCGCATGGTCGGGAAAAAGATTGCCAGGACTAAAAAACCGGTTCCAATCGGAATCGTTAGAAGGATCATAAGCAGGAATGGACTCGATAAACCTTGCATGATCATCAATCCTAAACCTGTTGCCAAAAGCATAAATCCGATGAGACCGACCCAGATCCAGCCTGTCGAAGGTCTTGGTTTAAAGATCTTTTTTTCAGTCATTATTTCCTCTCTTTCCTCTTGACGGCTTCATACGACGGGAATGGCGAATGTTCACTGAACATAATGACGAGAATACTCATTTCAATTCCAGAATATGAGGTAACGCTCTTTCAGATACAAATGAAGATCGTCAGTTTATGTACTAACATTTTCTGCCCACACATTCCGGAATTTGCCACTCTTAGGATCGCGCGTGGGTGGTTCAACAGCTCGTATGACTTTCACATTTTCGAGTCCCTGCTGAGCAAGGTAAGCCCGCGCATTGACGTAGACGCGTTTCCAAACTTCGTTACATTCCTCAGCACATTTTGACTTCAAGCGAATCTTCAACTCATCTGATTTGGTTTGGATCGCCTGAAATTTCAAAACGCCAGGAGTTTCTTTAAGTACAGACCATAATGCCAGCGGCAGGATAGGAGAGGATTGTCCATTGCATGTTTTGAAGCGCAAGATTTCATCTGTTCGGCCTTCCAGGTGAATAACAGGTAAGGTAATTCCGCACTCGCATGGTTTTGGTGATAAGCTGGCGCGGTCACCCAGTTCATAGCGGATGATCGGCATGACTCTGTTGGCAAGATTAGTGATCAAGGTCTGGTCAGAGAGCTGACCTGCCGGGACCGGCTTGTATCCGGCATCAACCGGCTCGAAAATAATCCAGTCCGCATTTATATGCATGTGACCATGTTTACATTCATATCCCATCACGCCGCCTTCAGAACATCCGTAATTGTTTCGAGGGGGTACGCCAAACGCCTGTTGGATCAGGGAACGATTTTCCGGGGAAAGAGGTTCAGCGGAGCTGATGACAATCGTAGGATGGATCTTGAGCCGACCTGCAAGTTGTTCCTGGGCCAGCAATCCAAGCGCGCTGGCGTAGCCGGCAAACATGGCAGGCTGCAATTCATTCAATTGCCTGACAATCTCAGGGATTGGTAATGTCACAGGGATCAGGCGAATGCGTTTTCCACGGGATCGATTGGAATTGCGCTGACGCTCGAGCATGGTCACTCCCAAAAAGTGTCCATTCCCAGCAAACACAGATGCACTATTTCCACCTGCTTTCAGCATGCCGCGGATCACGTCCATGTTGTACCACTCGGCGCCAATCCGAAAGACGTTCACCGTTGTGATAACTGCATCCCAGCTTTTATCCTCCAGAAAGATGCCTGGCGTGCCCGTTGTACCGGATGTCGTCCAAACCATGTATTTACCCAGAAACGGCTTGCCGAGATTCCCCAGGTCAGAGATGTGTTTCATTACATTCTCTTTATTAAGAGAGGGATCTGTGACCACCTCGTCGAAGCGTTCCATCAACTCTACCTTCGTCACCGGTGGAAGCAGGCGTACATCAGTAATTGTCTCAGGCAAACCGTGATATTTTTCTGCATAGAAGCGGGAATTTGCGCGGGCAAATGCAACGAGCTCATTCAGCCGCTCTTGCTGGCGGGTGATGATCAATTCAGGCGCGCCGCGTGTGATGCGACGTGCATCCAGAAATATGGAGATGGGATTGAATGATGTCACTTCATACTCCTGATGTTTGAGAGCAGGATTTCACGATGTTTGGTTTTGAGACAATCGCCGCAATGAATTAACCTGTAACATCATCTTATATTTCTTCCACCGAAAACTCCCCTTGCCCGAGGAGAGTATCATACTAGCCAAGTGGATGGTTAAGCCTACGTCATCGGGCCGACAAACAATCCATCCTAACCTGCGGGAGAGGCCAAATCGGTGTAGAGTTGGTGAGGCCTGAAAGGGGCAGCAACCATTTTGTTTGCACTAGGGTCTCAGCCCTCTTCTTTCAAGATTACGCCTCGTCCGATAAAAGCAAAAACAATAAGAATCACAGCGCCGATCCAGCCTCCCGGAGTAAAGGCATCGGGCCCGAGTAGACCAATCCCAGCACCACACATAATCAGTAAGCCTGCCAGAATACCGAACTGCGGCATTCCATATAAGAAGATAAAAGGCAGATAGTGGGCGCCGACCACCACCATACTGGCTGGGTAAAACCAATTTTCCCTGTAGAGAGTAGCCGCGCCAACTAGAATAAACCCGATCGGAACAGTAAATGCAATTTGCATTCCGAGCTGATTCAAAGTGTTTTCCTTGCTAAGTCTTGCTGGACGTCCTATCAGCTTTAGAATGACTTGAGTGAGTGGAAACAGTAACATACTTACAAAAAATAACACCGCCATTCCAAGGCGCGGTGTGACCCAGGTACTGACGGCCGCGGAGACAGCCCAAATAATTCCGGCGATCAATTGACCTGCAAAGCCGCCTAGAAATGCAGAACGCATCTCCCGTTGTGCTTCTTTGATAAACATAAATCCTTCCTTTTACTGACAGCCCAGGACTTTGTGGTCTGACAGATATCGAGCAGTTCCATGTTAGTTTCCAGGCTTTTCCCAGTCTGCCAAGCCTCGGATGATCAAACGCTCATTCCGGTTACTGACCCCTGTTTCACAACAAATCATTGGGCTCTGATAACGCTGACCATCCTGCTCGACAACAAAATAGTACTGTGCAGGTGCGCCCTGCGTGAAAAGTAATACTTGACTTGAATTTTGCAGGATCACTGGCGTTTCCTTTGCTTCACCCAGGGGAGTGATCTCTGCCACCGGCTGAAGAGGCTTTGCCGCCTGGTAGAACGTTACCTTCTCGATGTTGCTGGCAACCTGCACATTTAGTTCTGTGACTCGGGTGTTAACGGTTCTGATCCACACCATCCAAGCAAGGCCGGCGATGAGAAGAATCAAAATTGAAATCCAAAATGCTCGTCTCATGTTTCTTCCTTACTTTATTCGTTCATTCCGATCGATTTCTCTGACATAATTACTCATTGAGAATCAAGCGTGAACGTTTAAAACGGGAGTTTGTTATCGCATACAGTACAAGGATGAGAACAGCCAAGAGGGCTGATAGCGCTAGCGCTGGCAGCGCTACCTCACCGCTCAAAAACGGTTGAAACACCCTATCTCTCATTTCCTGTGAAACGTATCGGAGACCGTAAACACCTGCCATGGGAACTAGATAGGCAATGAGAAAGACTGATATTCCCAGCTTTTGCTGTGCCTGTCGAACCGTCCCTGCCTTTAAAGAGACCATGACGCCAATTACGCTCACCAGGCATGCGATTAGAAAACTGAGCAGCATCCCGCTGATGACAATTGTGAACGGGTAGAGGCGCAACCCGTCGCGGAGGTGCAGAAGGTTTACCGGAATGAGCGCCACGATAAAAACCAGCTGAGTGATAACCCATTCGAAGGCTACAGCCGCGCCGATCTTCGCCAGTAGAATTGCCCGGTCCGGCAGGCGGCTGGCAAGCAGGGTTTCGAGCGTGTGTCTTTCGCGCTCGCCTGCAAAGGAGTCGGCGACGATCATCGCCGCCAGCATCATGGGGATGACTAGCCAGAGGGTCAGGGATGCGCCCGATTCCACCCACATGCTGCCCCATTGGATGGGCATCACGATGCCGAATATGCCGATCATGATCAGCAACCCGATCAGGCCGGAGCGTGAACTCCCCTGGAATTGCAGCAGCTCCTTCCATTCCTTTCGGAGCATGGTGAAAATATCATTGGCCATTAGAGTCCTCCTCCATCATCTTCAGGAATACCTCTTCGAGGCTGGCCTGGTCCCTTTGCACTTCAGAGATTTGCGCACCTGCACCGATCAGGAAACCAACGACACCGGTTGTATCGTCAGGGTTTGCCAGGTCTATTTCAAGATGACTGTTTTGCTGGATCACCGTCTTCACCTGTGGCAGTGCTATTAACTGCGTAAGGATTTCCGGGGTAAATCCCCTGCCGGTGATGATGACTCGCGACGGATCTTTTTCCCTTCTTAGCTGCCCGGGGCTGGCAACCGATAGTAATTTGCCGTTCCGGATCACTCCCACCTGGGCGCACAACTTTTCCGCTTCCGGCAGGTTATGGGTGTTGAGGAAGACGGTCACATCTCCCGCCTTGACCAGCGTGGCGATATCCTCCCGCAGGGATGCGGCCGCCACCGGGTCGAGGCCGGCCGTGGGCTCGTCCAAAAAGATCAAGGCCGGTCGATGAAGTAGCGCCCGGGCAATGGCAACCTTCTGCTTCATGCCCCGGCTCCAGTTTCCGACCCGTTCGTGGCGGCGTTCCCACAAGCCGAAATGGGTCAACAATTCCTCGATCCGGGCTTCGATCTTGGAGCGGTCTATAAGATAGATCCGGCCATAGAACTCAAGGTTATCGTGCGCGCTGATGCGTTCGTACAGCCCGGTGTGTTCCAGCAGTGCTCCCGTCCGGTTCCGGATCTGCTCGGCTTGTGTCCGGATGTCGAATCCCAGGACCGAGGCGCTGCCCTGGCTGGGTTCGAGCAAGCCAAGCAGGAGGCGAATGGTTGTTGTCTTCCCCGAGCCGTTGGGACCCAGGAAGCCAAAGATAGTCCCTTTGGGGATTTCCAAGGAAAGATCGTCAACGGCTCGAATGGGACCAAAATGGCAGCTTAAATGTTCTGCTCGGATCGCATACTCATCCGTCACGTTTACCTCCTGGCATTGTCCAATACTTCCAGGTTAGATCATACTCAACCAGATCAAAAAACTCCCCTGCCATTGGGGGAGTTTTGAACTGGTTAGTTGGATAGGTATTTATGCTTTCTACAGCAGTGCTAGGCAACATCTGCGACCGTTTTCATGTTTTGTTTTGAGGCATCCATCATTCTGCTTTTTCGGATCCGGTTCAAACCAACTCCAATCAGTATGAAAAAGGCAGACATGATCAGCCCGTTCATGGGGGAGATCAGCCAATCTGTTCCCGGCCTCATCAGGATAAAGCTCTCGGCAATAACCACGCCGATGAACGCGTCTTCCACCGCGTGCATCAGCACTGCCGGCCAGAACGAATTCGTCAGCAGGCGGATCTCACCATACACGAATGCCCATGAGATCAGGATCCAGATTGCCAGGAGGATGTAGGCCCACACGTTCAGCGTGGAGAAGTCTGCCAGGGTCGCCCGGCTCAAGAAGAACAGATAATACGGGATGTGCCAGGCTCCCCAGACCAGCCCGACGATAGTGTGACCTACGTAATCATTGATGCCCAGGGAATAGACCTTTGGGGCAAGGTACCCGCGCCAGGGAACTTCCTCGAAGAAATTCTTAATGAACTGTGGAAGAAGAGCCACTGCGAACGACTGAAGGATCAGGGTAGGTGTATTTGCTGCGAAATTAGGGAACCTGATCCAGCCGAAGGCACTGCCGACCAGCACGACCAGCGCCGTCACCACGGGAAAGACCAGGATCGAAAAAGGGTACCAGATCCAGTTCCCTTTGAAATTCGGCTTGATCCCAAAATCCTTCCAGCCATCTCCGGCGAAGGTCCGCAGCAGCAGGGAGACGATGAGCGGCGTAGTGATCCACACCAGCATGCCAAGACTATCCACGGATGGATTGCCCATCAGCCGATCCAGTCCCCAGCCGATCCAGCCGCTTGCCAGCACAAGGATAATGAAGATCGTCAAATTGCGAACTGTTGTTTTGTCACTCGGGTTTTGGGATTTCATGGTGTCCAGCTCCTTCCATCATGGAACAGCATCTGGTTTGTTTCGCTTCGATATGCCTGGTTCCCCTGATGTTAGTGTAGCAATCCAAAACAAAATACTCCCCTGTCGACCGGGGAGTATTTAACTAGCTCAGTGGATAGGTTGGTACTCTACTGGAGCCAGGGTTACATTCCATCGAAAAAGTGTAAGCTTACCTTGGCTCGATTTTCTTCGATCATCCGCATACCTTCAGGAGGAATATCCAATGAGCGAACAGGATTACAGGATCGTTTCCCTACCAGACGGGAGAAGACTGGCTTTTGCGGAATATGGCGACCGGCAGGGACAACCACTCTTTTTCTTTCACGGCTTTCCTGGCTCGCGGTACGATGGCGCCTACACCGGGCAGGAAGCTGCCGGGATGGGGATCCGCCTGATCGCCCCAGACCGGCCGGGCATGGGGTATTCAGATTTCAAACCGGAACGGAGTTTGCTGGACTGGCCGGATGATGTCTGCTTCCTGGCCGACTCGCTCGGTCTTGAAACGTTCGGCGTCCTGGGCTACTCCGGGGGCGGCCCGCACGCTCTGGCTTGCGCCTACAAGATCCCGGAAAGATTGAACGGGATCGGCGTCATGGCCGGCGTTGGACCTGTGACCGAGCCGGGTGCATTACAGGGGATGATGAAGAATAATGTGCAGATCTTTTCGCTCGCTCGAAAAGCTCCCTGGCTGCTCAACCTGCTCTACCGGATGCAAGTCCCGATCGACGAAAAAAAGCTCATGCAAGCCGCCACTGCACAAATGTCCAAGCCTGACGTGGCCGCGATGCAGGAGCCCATGGTCCTGCACGACATTGTACAGGATTTCAACGAGGCCTTCCGGCAAAATACAAAGGGTGTGGTCCAGGAAGGCGCTTTATTTGGAAGTGACTGGGGCTTTCAACTGTCTGACATCCAGGCGCCCGTTAACCTCTGGCAGGGGGAGGAAGACACGAATGTACCGGCACAGATGGGCAGGTATCAGGCTGGAAAGATACCAAACTGCATTGCGAAATTCTATCCGGGCGAGGGACATATTTCCCTGGTGACGAATCACATCCGGGAGATCCTGATGGCATACGCACATCCCGAGCCGGCCCTATAAGGGAACACATCTGAGCCGCCTGTTGGGTCTTTTGCGTTGAACTTTCGTTCCTGGATACTGGAAAAGAGTCAGAATCTTTCACCAACAATAGAATTCTACGATTCGTTGTACCTGAATATCTGGATCAATCTCCTGCGGTTTTGGCTCACGGAGGATTGCTTCTTCAAATTCTGCCTCACCAGCCAGCCGGAGACCAGGCATTTTGGTTCCGAGAGTTCCTGTATCTTCGGCATTGGGAGAACCGCTTGCTTCTCCTTGATTTCCCGACCTGGCTTCACTTGATAAGACCGCCCAACAAAAGCAAATCATCAAATACCTCTTGAAATACCGAAAAAAGAGGTGTACAATGTAATATATGAGTATATACTCAGATGTTGCATTGAGGAGTGATTGAGATGCCTCTTTCTGTTTTGGATGAACATACCGGTGCCCATGTGGCAGAACTCTTCCGCGCCTTTAGCGACACGAGCCGGGTGAGAATTATGTCTGCTTTGCTGGACGGGGAGAAAAACGTGAGCAGACTGGCTGAACTGGTCGGGATCAGTGAGTCCGCCGTTTCCCATCAAATGCGTGGATTGCGACAGACTCGTATTGTGACCGCTCGCCGTGATGGCAAGGAAGTCTATTACAGCATTACTGATCCCCATATCATTACCCTCTTCAAACAGGGTGTGGAGCACGTTCGGAGTGATTAATAGACTGTTCGTTGTGCTGGTCGTCAGCATCTGTATTTTCAGTTTATCCCTTCACTTCATTGTGGAAGGCCTTGGGGGCATCCAGGATCACTTCATGGGATATCAAGTACCCGGCATGGCAGATTCCCATGAAGGAGATCAATTTATTGTGAGTGGATTTGAGGGGGGAATGAGTACTCAGGCAATCACCCAAGTTTTTGTTCCATCAAGCATGAATCAGAATTCACGTCCTGTTCCTCCGCTGTTGCATCCTCCTAAATCCTTTTAATCCAATATTCGTGACTTGGTAAGTACCAACCGTGCCAGAGTTTGTTCACTGGCTTTTATTAGCTTGTAAAGGATTCGAATTAGAAAAACGCTTTACGAAAACCTTCTGCGGTTCCATAAGAGTCTAGATTGCATGCCCGATGCTGCATTTCTTTTTGGCCTATGAAGGGAGAAACAAAATGACAACCGAAAACTGGTATCTCAAAAATAAACCTCGCATCATGCGCGAGATTCGATTCGCAATTCCTCATTACAGAAGATTTATTGAGCGCGCTTATGGAAAAGATGTGGCGGAAGCTGTTGTTGCAGAAACGATCCAACGCTTTGAAGCGTTACTGCCGGATATTCCCTACATCGGCGGCAGTGAAAATATCCTGACCGAAAACCTGTATCTCTCTGCTGCCATGCTGGCAACGTACCAGTCGTTGAAGGCGCGCGGAAAATCCGTCGACGAAGTTGCCGGCCTGATCTACCAGGGGACAGCGGCGTTCTACAGCAGTTTCCCCTTCAGACTGCTGCTCCGCTGGCAGGGTAGACAGCTTTTCAGCAAGAAACGGATCGAACAGCGTCGACTCGCTGCTGCAATCAGCCAGCAAAAACTTTATCCCGACGATTGGGTGTTCGCTATCGTCGATGGTGATGGACAGACATTCGAGTTCGGTGTGGATTACACCGAATGCGGCATTGTCAAATACCTGACACGCGAAGGCGCGCCAGAGCTGGCTCCCTATCTCTGCTGGCTCGACTATCCCATGTGCAAATCCATGCGGGTAAAACTTGTCCGCACCGAGACCATAGCCCAGGGTTGCGGAAGATGCAACTTCCGCTTCAGCCGCGGGCCGGCAGTGGAAGTTGTGCCTGATTTTATGAAAAACTAAACGGAGAACCGGATCCTATGGATGCCAAACTTGAACAAGCCATGCTCCAAGGCCTGACCGAGCAGGAGGCCCGCGAACGCCTGGCAGTGGATGGATACAATGAACTGCCAAGTACAAAGAAGCGTACTTTCTTCCATATCCTGCTGGAGGTGGTGGGCGAGCCGATGTTTCTCCTGCTGATCGCCTGTGGTGTGATCTATCTCTTTTTGGGCGACCGGGAAGAAGCCATGATGTTGATGGGCTTTGTGATCGTCATCATTGGCATTACGTTCTACCAGGAGCAAAAGACGGAGCGCGCTCTGGACGCGCTACGCGACCTCTCCAGCCCGCGCGCGCTGATCATCCGGGACGGGAAGCAGCAGCGTATCGCCGGCCGTGAAGTCGTCCGTGACGATATCGTTCTAGTCTCGGAAGGCGACCGGGTTCCGGCGGACGCGGTCCTGTTGACGGGATCGAATATCAGCGTGGACGAATCGCTCCTGACGGGCGAATCCGTCCCGGTGCGGAAGGTCGCCTGGGATGGCCGGCTGGAGATGGGACGTCCCGGCGGTGATGACCAGCCGTTCCTGTATTCCGGGACCATGGTGGTCAAAGGCCAAGGTGTTACGCAGGTTCGCGCAACTGGCATCCGCACTGAGATCGGGAAGATCGGGAAAGCGCTCCAGATTCTGGAACCGGAGGACACCAACCTTCAGCAGCAGACCCGCAAAATTGTCCGCAACTTCGCCATCATTGGCCTGGGACTTTGTGTTCTGGTGGTCGTTGTCTATGGAATGACCCGGGCCAACTGGCTGGAAGGCTTCCTGGCCGGTATTACACTGGCCATGGCGACGCTGCCTGAAGAATTTCCTGTCGTGCTGACCATCTTCCTGGCACTCGGCGCCTGGCGTATTTCCCAACGCCATGTGTTGACACGGCGTGTCCCGGCAGTGGAGATGCTGGGTGCGGCGACAGTACTCTGCACCGACAAAACCGGAACGCTGACCCAGAACCGTATGACGGTAACGCATCTGATGAAGGGTGATGAGATCCTGGAAGTGGGATTAAAGCAGCGTACGTTACCTGAAGCCTTCCACGAACTGGTGGAGTTCGGCATCCTGGCCACGCCGCCCGATCCATTTGATCCAATGGAAAAGGCGATCAAGGAACTGGGCGGGCGCACCCTGGTCAATACAGAACACCTGCATGCGGATTGGATCCTGATGAAGGAATATCCGCTTTCCGAAAAACTGCTCGCCATGTCGGATGTCTGGCGATCCACCAGCCGCCATACATTTGTGATCGCGGCAAAAGGCGCGCCGGAGGCGATTGCAGACCTGTGTCATTTTGATTCAGCCCGGCTGGAGGAACTGCGCTGCCAGATCAACCGGATGGCGGATCAAGGCTTGCGGGTGCTGGGCGTGGCAAAGGCCGAGTTTTCCCGGCTGGACCTGCCGGCAGAGCAGCATGATTTTGACTTCCAGTTCATCGGCCTTCTGGGCCTGGCAGATCCCATTCGACCTGAAGTTCCAGGCGCGGTCAGGGAATGTTATCAGGCGGGGATCCGTGTCATCATGATCACCGGGGATTACCCGGGCACGGCGCGTAACATTGCGCAGCAGATCGGTCTGAAACCTTGCGATGACATGATCACCGGCGCGGAATTGGACGCCATGAGCGACGAGACCCTGGGCGAGCGCATCAAGACTACTTGCATCTTCGCACGGGCAGTGCCGGAACAAAAACTGAGGATCGTTGCTGCCCTCAAGGCGAACGGTGAAGTGGTCGCCATGACCGGGGACGGCGTCAACGATGCCCCCGCGCTCAAGGCTGCCCATATCGGGATTGCCATGGGTGGACGCGGCACAGATGTGGCGCGCGAATCCGCCTCGCTGGTGCTGGTGGACGATAATTTTGCCTCCATCGTCGCCGCGGTGCGCATGGGGCGCCGGATCTACGACAACCTCAAAAAGGCCATGGCCTTCATTTTTGCAGTGCATATTCCGATTGCCGGCATGTCCATCCTGCCGGTGTTCTTCAATCTGCCGCTGGCGCTTCTCCCGGTGCATGTGCTCTTTCTTGAGCTGATCATCGACCCGGCCTGTTCCGTTGTGTTCGAAATGGAGGAGGAAGAGCCGGAAATCATGGATCGCCCGCCACGGAAGTTGAATGCGCCTCTCTTTGGCCGCCCGGCGTTGATCTCCGGATTGATCCAGGGGCTGGGTATCCTGGCGGTGGTTTTTGCCGTTTACATGTACGCGCTCAACCAGGGCCTGGGTGCAGGCGAAGCCCGTATGTTTGCCTTTGTCACGCTGGTGATCGGCGACCTGGGATTGATCTTCGCTAACCGGTCTGAAAGACTGTCCATAATCAAATCTTTTCGGATTCCCAACAAAGCCCTTTGGTGGGTCACTGGCGGCGCGTTGTTCTTCCTGTTACTTGTCCTGATTGTCCCGCCATTACGCCAGTTGTTTCAATTTGCTCCCGTACACCGCTGGGAGATGGCGCTCCTGTTCTTCAGTGGATTGGCCAGCATCCTGTTCGCGGAGAGCATCAAGCTTAAGCCTTTGCAGAAATTGATCCACCGGGAGACAGGCTAGTCGCGGAGGATACAACCATGCGCAAGAATCAAACCAGTCTTACTGCCGCAGGCATTGCCGTGATGCGCGCCGTGGAAAGTGAAAAGCCCGATGGCGAGCGGATCTGCTTCGATCCGTATGCACGGAAATTTGTCCCGGCCTGGATGTATTACGTGTTG
>JBLMZU010000320.1:0-2873 GCA_050258995.1 Bacteroidota bacterium | reverse complement strand
GGTCTGTTTTACTGGGCACTCAATTCGGGGCGCAGCCTCGAGGAAGCCATGACCATGACCTTTGTCTCGCTGGTGCTGATCCAGTTTTTCAAAGCCTATAACTTCCGTTCAGACAGGCATTCGGTGTTGAATCAGCCTTTTGCCAATAAATGGTTGAATCGGGCTGTTTTGTGGGAGCTGGCCATGTTAATGGTCATCATTTATGTGCCGTTCCTGCATGATGCTTTTAGCACCTATTATCTTCCACTCGTGGATTGGCTGATCATTGGTGGGCTGGCTTTCTCTGTTGTACCCATACTTGAACTATCTAAATGGATGGAGCGCAGGGGCTGGTTTGGGACGATGGCATGAGCATGAGATGCGGTCTCCGGGTCCAGTCTCTTGTGCAGGAGAAGTAGAAATGAAGCTTCAAATGTTCTTTTGGTTGATGGACTTCTTTATGTTGGTGTCAATTTGCCTGGTATTTCTTTTGAGAAAACTACGGCAACTGAAATACAAATTGCATCATCAAAACCCGCCAACTTGAAATTGAAGCAAGAGCCGGTGCCTGGGGCTCTTGCTTCAACTGTTAAACGGCATGCGAAGAATTTCTTTGATGAGGGCACGCGGCAGGCTTTCTCAAAGTTACTTTTACAAGCCGAAGTTTTCTGGATTATTCGGTGCCGGTTCTAGCGCCTGGATTACCTGTAAAGCCCGGACTTGTGCACGAGTGAAGGCACGGGTAGCCTTCGCCCAATGCGATGGCGTCATTCCCCTTTCCGATCGGATCAGGTTTCCCATTTGGAATTCTTTGCTGGCCTGCGAAAGGAGGTCCTTCAAAGGCTCATAAGCTGGATCCTGTTGTTCCAATTGAGAGAATAAGATGCAGGCCTGCTCCACATACTCGCAGGCTTTCTCCCAGGCAGATTGAGCTATACCTTGCGGTGTAGCGCCTAACTGTACCTCCCAGAAGGCATTCGTCTCATTAAATATGGGAGAACACCATGTGGGCATGCAGGGGGCCAGGCCGCGTTTTGCAGTTCCAACGCAAAATGCATATCGTCCCTGATCGCCTCGCATGGGTTTCATCACCACAACATCCGCATTCGAGGCATGTCCTGTGGTTACATTTTTCCATTGTCCGGTCTTCTTGAAATAGGCGACCGATTCCTTCCAGGTTTGTGCGGGCAGTGTACAGCCCTGGCGGTTCACCATCTTCATGTATTCGAAATCAATATTTCCCACGGCGCGATCAAGAATATTGAACAAATACAAACTGCGATCCCTTGAGCTAATAAACCCGTTTCCCAGGGATTGGATGATCACTTCCTCATCGATTCCGATCTTCTTTATTGGACGATAGTCGGCATACCAGCCACCGTGTGGGTCGTAATGCCAGTGATCCTTATCTGCCTGCATCCAGGGCGCCTGAGCAGCGTCCTTATGCAAGGGATGATTGGCGGCATATAGGAAATCCCTCTCGCCGCAATCACCTGCCTCGCGGATAATGATAGGATCTTTTCGGCTGTCAATGATATAGCCATACTTGCTGTCTGCCCAAAAGCCACCAAGTGAGCCAAAGCCGCCGCTGCCTACATCACCGATTGGCATTGCCAGCTCCATCTGTTGAGCTTCACGAGCGCTATTGGCGAAACGCAGGATATGGAAGACTGCCGCACCCATGCGGATCCCGTACCCCCAATCCCTTTTGGGTTCGATCATCTTGGGCATGCCGCCATGTTCGACATAAGCCAGACCCTGATTGTTCATCCCCGGGTGTCCGAACATATAAATGCCGCCGAGTTTGGGCAGATCCCCAGTGGCGCCAAACGGCGTGATCATAAAATTGTTTCCAGATTCTGGAAAGGCAATGATGGTCGCCATATGATGACAATCGTGGTCGCCGGTAGAGACAGTAACCAGGCTGCCATCTTTGGTTGCTTTTCCCCAGGCAGCTGCGCCGGAGCAGTAGGGAGGCGCCATGAATGGTTCCCCACCGTCCAATCCCAGGTATGTCTCTGCTGGAGGCCGGTGTCCGGTCCAGATATCCACTACGTCTTCATGGCTCATGGGTATGCCCAGATCTTTTGCGCCCGCTGACCAGCCCTCACACATTCGCAGGATCTCGGGTGCATAAATTCCGAGTTGATCTCCCCACCTGTGGAGACAATTCAATTCATCCGATGAAAATTGCCTGCCTGACTTCCGCTCCAGGATCCATTTTCCGTAGATTTGGACGAGTTGCTGGGCGTACTGGTAGCCCATGTCAAAATCGGAGCCCTGCAGTATGACAATGGGATTGATCTCGGGCACGAGCGGAGTACCCTCGGCAAAGAGAATCTCAGTGCCGCTTGCGCACAATTCAGTGTCAGGAAGACCGAGCGGTTCCTCCGATTTTGAGTAAATCATATCCTTGAAACGCTGGCTGTGCTCTTTGCTCAAGCGAATCTTTGCAAAGGCCTGTTCCCATAATTGCTTTTTTTCCTGCCCGTCTTTCGCTTCCATTGCACAGGCTGCAAGCCACTTGCCCTGGACGAGCTCGATCATCACCTGGTTGAATTCTTTTACGCGTTGGGCATAGATGGGGTCATGATAGGTCAGTTTACCTATTTCCATGTTGGTCAGAGAGAGAGTTGTACGAACCTCATAGAGTTGACGCGAGGCTCGAAATGCCTTGATATTTTTGAAAATGAATTTTGTATATTTCCAAACCGTACCGGCTTGTTGAGAAAATTTGTTGCTCATCAGATCTCCTTTCTACAATATCAGGACCTACTATGCCTTTGTTTGCTCATTTTGGAAGGACCGCGGGAAAAGGCAATGAGTGATAGTATGAAGGCTGAAGCTATAAGGTTGTAATAGGCGGGAGAATGAGCAAGAAAGATAAAAGCCAG
>JBLMZU010000319.1:0-11421 GCA_050258995.1 Bacteroidota bacterium | reverse complement strand
GAGTGCGATTTTGAAGGCCTTCACGAACTCCAGGCGTTGTCCCAGGCGATGTAGATCCACATTCCTCAATAAAGGGTGGACCTGTGCTTTTGCATCTTCCAGGGCTGTTTCACAAAGCTTGTTTGCAACTTGCGTTAGATCTTTTTGGAGTAGGTCAATTTGTCCCCTTTTTTCATCCCACCCCCGGGTATTTATATTCTTCATTTCAAACCATCCATTGTCATTTAAATTATAAGGATATTTCTTGGGACTGCAACAGGTTGCAGATTTGTCTGGTCTTCTGCATGCTGGTTAACGAAGGCCCTGATTGCCGCGTGACAAGCGCGGCCAGGACAATAATATTTACACTTAATTTTCAGATGAGAATTTTCGGCAGTCGAAAAAAATGTCAAGCTGTGGAAACGTGGTTAAAAGCTGGATCCTGTTTAGCCCCTTCCCCAGACCCGACAAAACTTAGACCTGACTCCTTCGCTTTTGCAGGTACCGGATAAAATTCTGCAGCAGCATCCCAACCAGCAGCAGAACCAGCGGATCGAGGGCAAAGCGGAAGCGGTTATTTTCCCCGATGTCCAGGAAGTTGGCCATGAAGGTAAAGTAAATGATGGTGAATGTCATGAAGGCAACGACGCCGGCAGGGTCACGACCGTAGCGGCTCTGGGAGAAAGTCACCTTCAAACCATAGATCACTGCTGTAAGATAAGAAAGCACCAGCCACCAGCCCACATAGCCGGGATCGTTCTGCCATCGACGGGTGTAATCCCCTTCATAGGTCCTTAACTGGCCATAAAAAATACGATCCCACCAGGATTCCAGTCCCAGGGTGGGTCTCTCCTTGAAAAGCAAATAATCGCTGCTTGCATGGAAATAGATCTGGAAACCCTGTTTCACAGAGGCAAGATACAGACCCGGGTGGGATCGCATAAAGGATAGCGCCTCCGCTGCCATCTGTTTCGAAAGAGCAACGTAAAAAATGTGATTGAAATTTACAGCCCCTGTTGATTTCAGTGATTCGTCGAGTACAGCTATGCCGCGCCGGGGTGGCAGCGGCATCGATCCTTGATAGTCATCAATTGACCGGAAGGCTTCCCGAACAGGATAGGGAGAAAGTTTTCCCTGCGCTATCAATTCATCGCGGGTTGACTGCGGTGTGATCGGAGATAGAAATGTGATATGCGAGAGGTTCATTCCTGCCCAGGAGGAAGCGCCAAAACTTCCGAACAGATAATAGTTTTTAGAGTACCAGCCCGCTACCAGCAAAACCGGGATGATGCTGATCAGCACCAGCCTTCTTCTATCCGGATGGAATGCAGCGACCAGGGCAATCACAGCGATCATCCAGAAAAGGTGAAAGATCGCCCACGTCAGGCACAGGCCGGCAATGCTGAACGCGAATCCAAGCCCCCACCAGACACGATCGGTCTCAAGAAATTTGCCCAGCGTGAGCGCTGAGAGGACCAGGAGGAACGCGACCACATAGGTATAAAAATACAGGTTCTCGTACAAAACGGTCGCCGGGCTGACCATGAACCAAACTGTGAGCAGTGCACTCAGCCATGGCCGGAGCCTCAGGCGAATGCCAAGCCAATAGATGACGAGCGCAAAGGCCAGCCCCAATGCCAGAAACAGGAATTGATAAACTTTGGATTGCGGGGAGAAAAGCTGGTACAGCAAACCGGTGAGGAGGTTAAACAGCGGCGGCTGTCCATGCAGATACCACAGGCTTTCCCACAGGCGATTTTTCAGAAGCTCAGGATCAATGAATTGGTAATAGTAGCGCGGGGGCGTGTTATCGAAATTCAAACCCGCACGGAGATACAGCCATCGCGAAAACAAAAAAGCAAAAACGACGAAGGCTGGCGGCGCAATGGAAGCCAGTTTGCTCTTCACTTCTGATCAGTCAAGGCTGTTCCTGAAATCGTAAATGCCGTCTTTGACTTCCCACTTCCGTTTGCATTTCAAACATTCCAAATGGGTCTTTTCATCCGCCAATCCGGAGTACCCACACTCGGGACATTTGAAGATCTGCATCGGGTTCGCGAACACGGGACGAGTCTCAACCCCATGCGGACTCTTTCGGGTCTTGCTGGCTTTCACAAATACACTGGGTGTCAACTGCCACCAGGCGCCCGTCCACTGCAGAAGTGAATCCAGGGAGACCAGAATACTGGTGGGAATCACCCGCTTTAAGAAGCCAACCCGGAAATGCGAAAGGGTAAGTGTCCTTTCAATGCTGAATCCCAGCTCCTTCAGCCAGCCGCGGATCGCCCTGGGGTGAAAGTCGTAGTTAAGTGTGACAAACTCGACCGGCTCCTCGCTAAAAGGACTCCACTTTTGCCTGCCCATGAGATAGCGCAGGATCGCCTTTACATTCAGTTTGCTGGCAAACTCGAGAATAAAGATCCCCTCGAATCGGAGAACATTTTTCACCTGTCCCAGCGCCTTGGGGGCATCGGCCATGTGATGCAGGGTCCGGATCATGGTGACGGTGTCAAACAGGCTGTCTACAAACGGAAGGCGATAGGCATCGGCGGCCACATAGATATATTTGTTCGACAGGCCGAGACGCTGCTGGGCCTGTTCCAGCTGGGTACGGGAATAATCGAGCAGGATGATGCGCTCGAAGCCGACATAGCGCGGTGTATTCCGCCCGGCACCGGCTCCCAGCTCCAGGAGCAGGCGTCCCTTGGGGGGCAGGAGGCGTTTCAGGGCAATGGATTCGGTGCGGTCCTCGTACTCACGACCGCCCTGATCCCAAAAGGAGGTCTGATAGTCGGAGCCTTCGTAGTCACAAACAGGAGGAGTTGTCATGCTGTTAGGTGTTGTGGGTATGGAGCAATTTAAATCAAAATCGGATAGCAGGGCAATTGTACCCGACTATCCGACCTGGAATTACAGCACTCTGTTAACGGATACCGTTGCCGTTCATGCCGCGGCCGATCGATTTGTAGTTGAAGCCCATTTCCTTCATGACTGTGGGATCGTAGATGTTGCGACCGTCGTAAATGACCGGCGACTTGAGCAGGCTCTTGACCTTTTGAAGATCGAGCTGCTTGAACTCGTTCCACTCGGTCACGACCACCAGGGCATCACACCCGTCCGCCATTTCGTAGACTTCATCGCAGATTTCCACACCCGGCATCAGGGGGGCTGCCGTCTCGCGTGCGACGGGATCATAACCGCGCACTTTGGCACCCGCTTCGATCAATGCGGCGGCGATGTCGATGGAGGGCGCATCCCGCATATCATCGGTATTCGGCTTGAAGGCCAGTCCAAGCAGGCCGATCTTCCTGCCTTTCAGGCTGCCACCCAGCATATTCTCAACCTGTTTTGCCACCGTTTTGCGGCGGTCATAGTTGACATCCATCACATCGTTCAAAATGCGGGGATTGAGACCGCGTTCCTTGGCCATGTACGCCAGCGCCTGGACGTCCTTGGGGAAGCATGATCCGCCCCAGCCCAGGCCTGCATCCAGGAAGTGCCGTCCAATGCGCGCATCGTAGCCCATGCCGGCAGCCACTTCCTTCACATCCGCGCCGACCATTTCACACAGGTCCGCCAGCTCATTGATGAAGGAGATCTTGGTCGCCAGGAAGGCATTGCTCGCGTACTTGATCATCTCCGCCGTGCGCAGGTCGGTGATGACGATGGGTGCGCGCAGAGGCAGGTGCAGCTGCGCAACCTTGTTCGCCGCGTCGCGGTCGAGCGAGCCGATCACATTGCGGTGCGGACTCATGAAGTCACCGATGGCGGAGCCTTCCCGCAGGAACTCCGGGCAGGATACCACCGAAAAGCTGATCGGCTTGGGCTGGGCGCTCTTCACGATATCGGCAACCCAGTCCCCGGTACCGATCGGAACCGTGGACTTGTTGATGATGATCAGCGGCGCAGTCATGTTCTGAGCGATCGAGCGTGCAGCCGCATCCACGTACTTCAGGTCGGCATTTCCGTCCACATCGGAGGGAGTGCCCACCGCTATAAATGCATATTCCGCGCCCTGGAGCGCATCTGCATAGGATGTCGTAAAGGACAAACGGCCCGCCTTGGTATTGCGCTCGACCAATTCCTCCAGCCCCGGCTCGTAAATGGGCATAATGCCCTTCTTCAGATTCTCGACGCGTTTCTCATCCACGTCGAGCGCAACCACGCGGTTGCCGAGATCGGCAAAACAGGCCGCGGTCACAAGGCCGACATAGCCCACGCCGATTACACAAATTTGTTTCATTTCTTTTTTAACCTCTCTATTTTTAGATATTACTGTATCAGGACGGCGAAATCGACAGCAGGGTACAGTTGTTTTTACGGGAAATTTCAGTGTTTGTTCCAGCGAATGAGGATCCGGTATCCCCGTCGTTCGGGTGCTTCCTGCACGCCGGAAGGCTATTCTATTCGACCGGTCGATCGTGCGCATCTTGCGGCTTTCCATGCATTACACTCTCGATCATGTCCAGGAACCCCTCCACGTGGATCGGTTTCGTTACGTAGCCATCGCAGCCTGCCTGGAGGGCCCGCTTGCGCTCCCCCGGCAGGGTATGAGCAGTGAGGGCGAACAATGGGATCGATTTCGTTGTTTCATTGGATTTAAGTTTTTGGGCAGCCCGCCACCCATCCATTTCAGGCATCCCCAGATCCATCAAGATCAGGTCCGGCTTCTGTAGACGGGCAGCATCGACACCATCCAGGCCATTGACCGCAAGAAATACATCGTATCCTGCACGCTCCAGGATGAAGCGCACCAGCTCGTAATTATCCATGTTATCTTCAACGACAAGGATGCGTCCCTTGCTCATCGTCCAGCCATTCTCACGTCGAATTTACAGAGTGCCGCATAAAATTCAAGCTTGAACTTTGGAATGCAGCCTGCAAATTGCATTCCAAGTGGAAGGATGTATGAGACAAGCGGCAGCAAAGATTCCAGGGGTTTTGTTCTGAGGCAAGTTCCAGGATTCCACGCGTTACGCCGTAAATATACCGCGTCTCATGCCATCGGGCAATGCGGGCAGGATAGGTACCCTGGTCATAGTCATGGAATATAATTCAGCTGCCTATGAAAATCCTCTACGTGGCCGACGGCCGCTCCCCCATTGCACAAAACTGGATCCGTAACTTCGTGGAGCACGGAGATGAAGTCTATCTCGCCTCCACCTTTGCCTGCTCCCTGGATTTCCCGGTCCAAGAGCTGGAAATCGTGCCCGTGGCCTTTAGCTCGGTGAAAAAGCCCACCCAGCGCCCCGGCACCGGCTCTGCCCGGACCGTGGGCCTGCGCACCGCCATTCGACAGTGGTTCGGCCCGGTGACCATTTACCGGGCGTCTCTGCGGCTGCGCGGCGTTATCGAGCGTGTCAAGCCGGATATCATCCATGCGATGCGAATTCCCTATGAAGGCATGATGGCCGCCGATGCCTACACCGGCCTGCCGCTGATCGTCTCAACCTGGGGCAATGACTTCACGCTGCACGGACCGTCCACGCGGCAGATGCGGCATTACACCCAATGGACGATGAAGGTCGCCGACGCGCTGCACGCGGACTGCTACCGCGATGTCCGCCTGGCGAATGAATGGGGATTCGGGATCAAAAAGCCCAGCCTGGTGGCGCCGGGCAATGGCGGCATCCGGAGCGATATTTTTTATCCTCCCGAAAAGCCCGTCCAGGAACCGGTCATCATCAATCCACGCGGGTTTCGCCCGTATGTGCGCAACGAGGTGTTCTTCAAAGCCATCCCAATGGTGCTGGCAAAACACCCGGATGCAAGGTTTATTTTTTCCCTGATGGCAGGCGAGCCACAGGCCGAAAAGTGGATCAGGGACTTAAAGATCGGCCATGCCGTGGAGCTCCTGCCGTCTCTATCGCACATCCAGATGGCGGATGCCTTCCACCGCGCCCAGATCGTGGCTTCACCCAGCATCCACGACGGCACGCCGAACAGCCTGCTCGAAGGCATGGCCTGTGGCTGCCTCCCCGTGGCTGGCGATCTTGAGTCCATCCGTGAATGGATCACGCCTGACAAAAACGGCCTGCTGTTCGACCCGGCCAGCGAGCGGTCCATTGCCGATGCAATTTGTTCCGCCCTGGAAAATAAAGAATTGCAGGAAGGGGCTTTTGTCTTGAATCAAGAGATGATCGCCAGGCGCGCCGAATACAGGCAGAACATGAAGAGAGCGGGGGAATTCTATGACAGAGTACTGAGCAGGCAGGTATACGAGTAAACCACACAGACTGCCAAAACGCCGAGATTGCTTATTTTTCACAGTCTCTCTCCCCTCTCGCGGCACTGAGCAGCCTGGACGGTGCTCGGTTAGATAAAGTTCACTTTTGCAAGAGATCTCTTGCAGGACAGCCCTGAGGACAAAAATTTTACAACTTTAAATAGAACATTTGTGCTATAATTTACTTCCACGATCGGGCTGCGGCCCGACTTAAATTATTTTCCATAGCGCCGCGTAACTATCCAAACCAAACATTTGAAATTTGACCGGCAGTTCGCGGTAAGAGAACAGCACAAATGAAAACAAACTTTTACGGGTTCGCATTCCTGATCCTGTTGACGATGAAGGCCTGTCAGAGCACGGATCCCGCCTCGCTTCCCAACCGGCCGGCAGTATTTGGTTCCTCCTCCTCTTCCGTTTATTCCTCCGTCACGTCCCAGAACATTCCATCGAATAACCCGAACACCTCGAACACTTCAAATACCTCCTCAATATCACCCCTTTATTCCTTTGGCACATCTCTTCAACTGGTCTCTCCCTCGGGCCTCTCGACCAACTCGCATCCACTGCAGATCGATGCCAAGCGGTCGCGCGACTATCCGGGCAGTGACATTACGATCGAGGCCACGCTTGACCCCGGCAGCAATTACAGCCGCTACTATGTGTCCTACCTGTCGGACGGCCTGAAGATCTATGGCATGATGACAGTCCCCAACGGGCCGAAGCCGCCCACCGGCTGGCCGGTTGTCATCTTTAACCATGGCTACATCCCACCCAATATCTACCGCACCACGGAACGCTACGTCCGCTACCTGGACGAGATTGCCAGCCACGGCTATATCGTCTTCAAGTCCGACTATCGCGGCCACGACCGCTCCGAAGGCACACCGGGCGGGGCGTACACCCAGGATAACTACACAACGGATGTGCTGAATGCAGTGGCGTCGGTGAAGCATTACCCCGATGCCGACCCCAACCGGATCGGCATGTGGGGACACTCCATGGGCGGCTACATCACCCTGCGCTCGATGGTCATCACCAAGGATATCAAGGCAGGTGTGATCTGGGGCGGTGTTGTTGCGCCTTATCCAGACCTCTATACCCGCTGGAACCCGGCAGCCCGGGAAACGGCCCAGGGTCCCGGCTCCTGGGTCTATTCCATGGAGCAGTCATTCGGCACGCCGCAATCGAATCCCCGCTTCTGGCAGTCCATCTCGGCCAACAGCTATCTGAAGGACCTGAATGGACCGATCCAGATCCATACCGGCTTGGCTGATGAGGAAGTACCCTGGCAGTTCTCGCAGATGCTCTACGATGAAATGCTGGCGGCCCATCAGACTGCCGAGCTCTATACCTATGAGGGCGATAATCACAACATTTCCAATAACTTCGGTCTGGCCATGCAGCGAACCGTGGAGTTTTTTGACAGGTATCTGAAAAACTGAAGACTGGACTTGAATAGAAAGAACGGAGCTACTGGAATATGCTCCGTTCTTTCTTTATCGTAAAGAGAATGCTGGCGGCCTATACCGACGGCGGTGGTGTCATTTCTTCGCGCGGGGCGCGCAGGACTTCCAGGCGCTGGCGAAGCTCGATGCGGCGCTCATCGGCCGCGTGGCGTACGTCGGTGTAGAAGTTCTGTCCGCGATCGCGCAGTTGGGCGCGCAGCTCGTCGCCCGACTCGGGAGCCAGCAATAAGGCAATGGTGCCGCACACCAGCCCACCGACTGCGATGCCAATCAAAAATCCAAATGTCCTTCTCATGGGGTGCCTCCTGTATTTACATCGCTGCAGTTTCCCACAGTGACGAATTTGTTACGGATTTATTATACTGCTTCCTGATGTAGATTCACCACACAGCACACGGCGAACGCGAAGATTCTCAGTTCCCTGTGCCTTCCGTAAACACAATGGTTCGATATCTCCGGGAAAGATTCATCAATTTAACCATGTCTTAAAAAGAGAATTTGTGGAATAATCGAACCACCGCGCGTATCCACGGGAACGCGACGGAGAAAATCTAAAGCTGTCAGAGTCGCGGCGAACAGGGGACGACCGCACACCAACGGCTCCTACCAATTGGAGGATACCTATGTCTACCCCAGCACCCATTTCCACACGCGCCACGGCGCGCAAAAAAGTCACCACACTGGCGCTGCGCCAGAAAAAGGAACGCGGCGAGCCGATCAGCATGTTGACTGCCTATGACTACCCCACCGCCCTGGCCATGGACCAGGCAGGCGTGGATGCCATCCTGGTCGGCGACTCGCTGGCCATGGTGGTTCTTGGCTATGAAAACACCCTGCCGGTCACCATGGAGGAAATGCTCCATCACAGTCGCGCCGTCGCCCGCGGCGCCAGGAGTGCCCTCCTGATCGGCGACATGCCTTTCATGTCCTACCAGGTCTCGGTGGAGGAGGCGACGCGCAACGCGGGCCGCTTCCTGCAGCAGGGCGGCATGGACGCGGTCAAGCTCGAAGGCGGCAGGGAACGGGTGGAAGCAGTCCACCGTATCACATCGGCAGGGATTCCCGTCATGGGACATATCGGTCTCACGCCGCAATCCATCAACCAGCTGGGTGGATTCCGCACCCAGGGTAAGACTGCCATCGCCGCCCGGCGGTTGGTGGAGGATGCCCTGGCCCTGGAGGAGGCAGGCTGCTTCAGTCTGGTTCTCGAATCGGTCCCGGGTCGCCTGGCGGAGCTCATCTCAAAGAAGATTTCCATTCCCACCATCGGCATCGGCGCCGGGGTGGGCTGTGACGGACAGGTGCTCGTCACTCATGACCTGCTGGGCCTGTTCGATCGCTTCACGCCCAAGTTCGTCAAAAAGTACGCCGACTTCCATCACGAGATGCAAAGGGCCTTCACCGACTATATTGAAGACGTAGAGACAAAACGCTTCCCGGCCCAGGAACACACCGTGGAAATGGACGACAAGGAATGGGACGCGCTCCTGAAAGACATTGATTAAAATACGAGGGTGACAGCGGGCACCGGGGCTGCTGTCACCCACCATCCCTCATCGCAGACAGAAAGGGCGGACCCTCACTCATGCAACGCCGCCAAGCAAAAAAGAATATCGTCCTTCTCATCACAGCACTTTTTGCCGTCATCATCATTATCGACCGTTACGCCTGGGCACAGGTCTCACAGTGGCGCGAGGATCAAGCCACCAACCTCTGGCTGGGCTACACCGCCAGATTCGGTCATATGCCGGTCGGCTTGATCAGTTCTGCAAGCATTCCCAACCCGAACGGCATGATCCTGCTTGGGTCTCTGCTGAGCCTGCTGCCCAGCCTGTTGTCTGTCAGCCTGTTCCTGGGGTTGGCCCAGGCTATATTGCTGATCCTGGTAGGCTGGAAAGCCTCTGCCGGAAGCTGGCAGTATTTTGCGCTGGCCGCACTTCCCGCCCTTTCCTCCGTCATCCTTCGCTCGAGCTCCGTGGAGTTCTGGAACCAGTATACGATCACGCTGGTCAACCTCTTTTTTCTTTTTTGGGCGTTGCGTTATCTTGAGAAGCCGTCCCTGTGGAATCTGCCCCCTATTGCCCTCCTGATCCTGTTGGCGCCATCGATCTACCTGGCAGGCATGGTCAACGGCATTGTCATGGTCCTTCTCACCCTGGGTATGATCCTGTACAAGCGGCCGAACGGAAGGCACTTCTGGATTGTGGCGGCTGTTGTTGCTTCCGTATTTCTGGTGTCGATTTTACTGACCTGGCGGCCCTATTTTCAGAATGTCAGCCTGTCGCAACTGGCGGACTACAACAAGAACAGTCCCGGGCCCATCGCCACGTTTCGCGCCTTTTGGGAATCGCTGTTCGGGATCCCGGTCTATGGGACTTTCCAGTGGGCGGACCAGTCGATCTACACCCAGGCATTCAAGCATGCCGACGAGGCGATCCTGACACATCCCACCAAGATCATCCTCCGGCTGGTTGGGCGTGTATACCTGCTGCAGGCGGTCTTTGCCTTTGTCGCTGCGGCATTCATCCTTTATCGCCTGGTTGTCTATGGAGTGAACCATAACGGCGGCCTCTCGTCTATTCGTCTGCCGGCCCTCAGGCTGGTTGTTTTATCCATTCTATTTATCAGCCTTTCCTATACCATTTCGACCTGGATGGGCGGACCAAGCTGGCTAAACGGACAGCGGCCCGACCAGATCGTTCAGTTCCTTCCGATGTTCCTGTTCTTTATTTTCCTGCTGCCGGTGATCGCCCGCATCGATGGAAAAGCAGGGGATGTGATCGTAGCTGCATCGTATTTATTGCTGGGGATTTTTGTGACGGTCAACCTGCTGTGCGGGATTATGATCGTCCATGATCACCTCCAATACCGGGGAGATGTCCTCAGCGAGGCGGATGTCCCCCTGACCAACAAGGCCCAGGCAGTTGCGTTCATCGCCGGCGATTGGAAGAAACATTCTGAGGCAGGCACCATTTCTGTCGATTATCGACTGGGCGGGGGTCGTTGGGATTGGGTCCCTGAATTTGGCAGGACCCTGACAAAGTGGTATCCCGCGCCCATGACCCAGGGCCGGAGCTTCGATTATGAGCTCCTTCGCACATATGGATTGACAAACGTACAGGAAGGCCAACAGATTAGAACGTTTGGGGGTGGAAGGTATCTAATTACTTATGCTTTCGAGAAACCTCCACTGGGCGATGCAGGCCGGATCAGGCATTATATTTTTGGACGCCTGCGAGTCAGCGTTGTAGAAAAGTAGGCGTATGAAAGAAAAATTCTTGATCGTGGGGACGGGTGCGCTGGGAAGCCTCTTTGCCGCGCGACTTGCCCAGGCGGAATACCCAGTGATCATGCTTGGCACATGGCGAAAAGGCCTGGACGCGATTCGTAAAGATGGCGTACGGTTCGTTGGTTTGGAGGGAGTCGAATACCAATTCCCGGTCCATGCCACGGACGATCCGCGTGAATGTACGGATGTAAAACATGCGCTCGTTCTGGTCAAAGCCTGGCAGACCGAGCGGGCCGCCCGCCAGCTCGACCAATGCCTGGACGAGGACGGTCTCGCTGTCACACTTCAGAACGGACTGGGAAACCGCGAAACGCTCATCCGCAGCCTGGGGCCGGGTCGCGTAGCCCTGGGCGTCACCACCGCCGGCGCGACTCTGCTCGGCCCGGGACTGGTAAAAGCGGGAGGCGAAGGTCCCATCTCCTTCGAACGGCACCCGGCCCTCGGTCCGTTAGAGGAGG
>JBLMZU010000318.1:0-14720 GCA_050258995.1 Bacteroidota bacterium | reverse complement strand
GGAGTACTCCGCGCAGCCCGGCGCAACGATGCATTTGATCACCCCGCCGCTTTCGATGGCAGACTGGAAAACCCGGAACTCGCTCTTCGCAAAAATATCGTTGACCTCGATCAGCTCCATGCCGAAGCGCAGGTCGGGCTTGTCGGTCCCATATTTTTCCAGGGCTTCCCGGTGTGATAACTTCGGCCACGGGGAGGAGAGCAGTCGCTTGTTGGGCGTCACCGCAGGGATCATTTCCGTGTATAGCTGCTCGACCAGTGCCAGAACATCATCCCGCTGGACAAAGGACATCTCCAGGTCCAGCTGGGTGAACTCGGGTTGTCTGTCACCCCGCAGGTCCTCGTCCCGGAAGCAGCGGGCGATCTGGAAGTAACGATCCATACCGGCCACCATCAGGAGCTGTTTCAGCTGCTGCGGCGATTGCGGCAGGGCATAGAACTGACCCGGGTAGATGCGTGAAGGGACGAGATAGTCGCGTGCTCCCTCGGGCGTGGCCTTGAACAGGATGGGGGTTTCGATCTCGATGAAGTTCTGTTTGTCGAGATAATCGCGCATGAATTTGATGACTCTGTGGCGCAGGATCATGTTACGTGTCATGCGTTCGCGGCGCAGGTCGAGGTAGCGGTATTTGAGACGGGTATTCTCATCCGGCAGGTCGTTTTCGGCGCTGATGATAAAGGGCAGGGTCTTGGCAGGGTTCAGCACCTCGACGGACTCGGCGATGATCTCGATCTCGCCGGTCGGCATCTTGGGATTCTCCATGCCTGCCGGTCGTTTGTGGACCGTACCGGTGACCTGCAGCACCCATTCCATGCGTACGTTGGCCACGTGTTCCAGGGTCTCCCTGGATGCATTCGGGTTAACCGTCACCTGGACAATGCCGTAGCGGTCGCGCAGGTCGATAAAGATGACCCCGCCATGATCGCGCCGGCGGTGGACCCAGCCAGCCAGGGTCACTTTTTGGGTTGCGTGGGTGGCTCGTAGCTCGCCACAGGAATGAGTTTTGTACATGATGCGCCTCCAGCATATTGCGTGTCGTTGCGAGCGAAGCGAAGCAATTTTCTCGCACAGTCCAACACTTGTTAGGATGTTCCATGAGATTGCTTCGTCGCCCTCCGGGCTCCTCGCAATGACAGGTGGTTACAGACAAAATAAATCGCCCTTCGCTGTTGCGTTGGGCGATTGGTTTCCTTTCCTGTTCTTACTTTTCAACCAGCTAAGCTTCGCCCAACGATGCGGGGATCGTTATTGTCGTCATTATTATTGTTGGCGAAGCGGTACAGGGTTCGCATGGTGACGGCATTATAGCACAAAGGCTTTATTTCGGAAGTGTCTTTTTCCGCTGGGAGAACAACCAGCCCAGGAGTATCGCCGCCAAAATACCCGCGGCCATGTCAATGGCAAGGTAGAGGGCATTGAAGCTTTGCTGGTACATGAAGCCGCCGCTTTTGTAAAATGGGAGAGGCCAGCCGAGCCGGGCAATGCCGTCGGCGCAGGCGCTGCCTGGGGAAAATGTGGCCAGTCCACAATCTGAGGCCAGGTGCGCTGCAAGCAGGTTGACCACCAGGAACAGCAGGAGCCCGGCGATCAATCCGATGAGGAAATTCTTGTTCATCATTCCACATACCAATGGGGGATAAGCATGTTAAGTGGATGTAAAGTCCGGCAGCACCATTTTACTTCCATTCCATTTCGGGGTGTTGTATATTGATTCGAGTTCAACACTTCATTTTCATTAAGGAGAATCGCATGGGCTACCGGACACTTTTCCTTCTCAATTCCTTTGTTGCCTTTCTGCTCGGCCTGGCCTTCCTGATCGTGCCCACAATGGCGATCAGTCAGTTTGGCGTGGACAGCTACTCATCCACAAGGATGATCGCCCAGTTCTTTGGCGTGGCCATGCTCACCCTGGGACTGCTGCTCTGGTTCGCAAAGGATGTGACCGCCGATGCTGTCCAGCGGCATATGGGAATCGCCCTGCTCGTCGGGTCCCTGGCGGGTGCGCTGGTGACGGTCCTTGGAGCGGTCTCCGGCGCACTGCGCACCAACGCCTGGATCGCGATCGTCGTCTATGTTCTCTTCGGCCTGGGGTACACCTACCTGGTCTTTTTAAGGAAGCCACAGGCAAGTCAGTAATATCGCCAGGACCAAACAAAGCACGCCCGCGCTCTGCGGGCGTGTCGTCATTTAAGGATGTCGAATGGGTGAGCCTACTCAAAGCCCTGGTTTCTGGTCGGAAAAGGAAGAATATCAAATTCATTGTATAAACCGATATGTTTTTCACATAGAGGTAACCTTTCCTAATCATTGACGTCCTGCATGTGGCTTAGCAGGGGTTCCGCCTGTTGCAAACCCGAGTACTTGTTGTGTTCTTTATCTTCTTTATATAAAGCAAGTGAAATGAGTGGGGGTGCAGCTTTTCGGTATTATAAGAATCACCCGGCCTTCATTTATTGGTCCGTGGTCCAGGAGAGATTTTGCGTTATGGCTTTTGACACGGCGGATCTCGTCGAAAATTCAACAAAACATCACCTGAAGATCCTGGTGGTTGACGATGATGACTTGAACAGGCGGATGATGCGTCTGTTGCTCGTCCGCGACGGTCATGATGTCCAGGTGGTGACCAATGGCGCGGAGGCGCTGGACGCCGTCAAATACCAGAGATTTGACGTGGTGTTCATGGATCTACAGATGCCGGTCATGGATGGATTTGAGGCAAGCCGGCAGATCCGTGAGTGGGAAAATGGCAACCTCCATACCTACATTGTTGCCCTGACAGCCAGCTACCTGCCAGAGGAAGGACACCTGCTTTTCGAAGCCGGTATTGACAACTATATATCGAAACCCTTTGAGGTCGATCATATCCGGCGGTTGCTGGGCGTGATCGCCCGGGCCGAGCACCATTTCCCGGAACAACCTCAGCCGGTCGTTGAGAGCCTCCCTGCTGCCGAACCGGTCCTGGACACGGCCAGGGGACTTCACCAGGTTGGCGGCGATGACAAGACCTACCGGGAGCTCTTATCGGATTTCGTGGAGGGACTTCCCGGACGGATCAGCACCCTTGAAAAGCTCCTGGAGGAGCAGGATATGGTTTCGCTCGCACGGGAGGCTCACAACCTAAAAGGCGTTTCGTCCAGCCTGGGCGCCCTGGAACTCTCTGAATATGCTGCTAAACTTGATAAGCAGTCTATTGCAGGTTATACTGACCAGGATCGGTCGCTGATTCTGGATTTAAAAGAAGCAGAAAATCATCTGCGAAGAACAGCAGCCGATTTTTTGGGTAAACAAATAGATATCGTTGCGTCCGCGTAAAGGAATAACATTGGAGGATTAATGAGGGTCTTACTCATTGACGATGAGCAGTTTTACTATAAGCTAATCCGCAAGACGCTGAAGGAAGCAGAATACGATCTTGAATATGCCAAGACCGGCTCCGAAGGCTTGTCGAAGATTCCAGTCTTCGAGCCGGAAATGATGATCGTTGACCTGAAGCTCCCCGAGATGGATGGGTTTGAGATCCTGGAGCGACTGCGCCGCGATCCAAAATACAGCCATATCCCTGTCATTGTCATTACCGCTCAGGACGTGCTGAGCGAAAAACTCAAAGCCTTCGAACTGGGCGCGGACGATTATCTCGTCAAGCCGTTCCAGCCGGAGGAGCTCGTGGCGCGCATGGGCATCCTGGGCCGGCGCGGCAAGGCTATCAAGATGGTCCAGGACACCACCCCCAAGTCCACCGCCTCCGTCATTACCGTGCACAGCTTGCGCGGCGGGGTGGGTTGTTCCAGCATCGTTGTCAACCTTGGCCTGGCCTTCTACAAGCTCTGGGGAAAACAGACCCTGCTCGTCGACGGCGTGCTCACAGCCGGGCAGGTGGCCCTGATGCTTGACGGAAAACCCGGCGCCACCTGGGAAAACCTGGTTGGGATCGAGGTGGAGAATTTCGACGAGAGTGTGATCGGCGAGCTGATGGTGTCTCACAAAAGCGGCGTTCGCTATATTGCCTCGCCCCGCTACCCGATCGCCGCCGACACTTTCACCACCGACACCCTGCACCTCCTGCTGGAGAGATTGAAAGCCCACAATGAATTTATCCTGGTGGATACCTCCCACGATTTCTCGGATATGACAATCCAGATGCTGAGCATGTCCACGTCCATTTTGCTGGTCATGGCTCCCGAGATGGCCTCCCTGCGTACCGCTCTCAGCGCCCTGGAGATCTACGACAGGCTGGGGATCCCCATGGATAGAGTTAAGATCGTTTTGAACAACAACTCTTCCAGCCCGGCCATCAAGAAAGAGCAGCTTGAGAAAGTCCTGAAGCATCCGATCAGTTTTGTCCTGCCCTACGAAGCCGGAGAGGTAAACCGTGCCCTGAACTTCGGCCAGCCCTTTATCATGAACAACCCTGATCTTCCAATATGCCTCAATCTCGAAAAGATGGCATATACCCTGAGTGATGATAGTCATAAAGCCATCCCGCCTGCTGTCCCGTCCCAGACCTGGAAGAGGGTGACGAGCCAGCTCGCAGCGAAGTAGGAGTCATGCGGGCCAAAAGACGCCGTTCCTTTCTGGCAGTTCTGTTGATACTGGGAATTGGGATTCCTGGCTCCATCGGTATATTTGCCGTTCAAGCCAAGGCTGTGGAATTCCAAACCGGCCTAACCACTGCCCTGCAGGCATTGGTCTCTTCGACGCCCACCTTCACCGCCACCTCGCAGCCGCAAAGTTCCATTACCCCGTCTCCAACCTTTCCTTCCGGCAATTCCACCGCCCGGGTCTACGCCTACGTCCAGCCCCCCATTGGTCCACAGGCACGGCCCTATGTGATTCTGAAGGCATTTACAGCCTCGCCGGTGGCCGAGTCGGTCACCTCGATTGGCGGCCTCGTCAATTCACAGCAGTTTGTCTGCCAGGGAAATTCGTGCGTCCTGTATCTCGATGGAAGCTCAAACCTGATCTTCCGTGCATATACAGACAAGGGGACCAGCTCTGACGATGTGATCGCAACGGTAAACGTAGCCCCCGACCCGGCCGGGTACATGGTCACAATTACCAGCATCAATCAATATACGACCTTTACGAATGTCTGCTCCAACGTCTGGGGGGCTTATGATGAAGGGAATGTCACGTGGGACGACTTTGTCCAGTTCCCTTACGAGCTCAACACCAAGAAGACCCTTCACACGCTGGCCACGCAACTCATTCTGAAGGGCATCGTGGATGCCAGTGACTGCCCGGCTGGCGGCCTGAATTCGAGTCTGGACTGGCCAACCGCCTGCGGGCTGGAAAAAGCGACTCCCAAGATGATCGAATGGCAGAACCAGTATGATGATTACATCTGGCTCGCCAGCAAGGACTATGGCGTCCCGCCAAAGATCCTGAAGACCCTGTTCGAGATCGAATCCCAGTTCTGGCCGGGCAATTCGCGCTTTTATGTGGATGAATATGGCCTGGGACAGTTGAACCAGCTGGGCGTGGATGTGCTGCTGCGCCGGGATCCGAGTCTGTACGAGCAGGTCTGCCCGAGTGTGCTTGCCAATTGTACGTCGCCCTATCCCAGCCTGCCGCCTGCGGAGCAGGCGATGATCCGGGGTGCGGTCGTCAGCCTGACAGACGCAAGCTGCCCAACCTGTGAAAACGGACTGGACCTCAACAAGGCCAGGGAAAGTATCTCCCTGTTTGCCCGGCTCGTGAAGGCCAACTGTGAGCAGGTTCACTACATTTTGAAGCTTGCGGTTCCGAAGGATGAGGATGTGGCCGCCGCCACGGCCACCGCGGTGGTTGCCACTGTGGTCGCCGGCGGGGAATCTCCCCTGACAACCTATGAGGATTACTGGCGATATACAATGTCGGCGTACCACAGCGGTTTGAGCTGTTTTCAACAGGCTGTGATCGCCACGAAAAAGAGCGGCAAGCCTGTAACGTGGGAGAACCTTAACAAAAATCTGAAGTGCAAGGGCGGCGTGGACTATGTGGACGGGTTTATGGAAACCCTGTACGCCTTCGATTCCTATCGCTACACAACGACGGATACGGATGTCGTCGTTCCGGTCACCACCCTGGTTCCCACGCGGACGCCCGTACCCACCTCCACGGTCCAGGTCTCCACGGCGCAGGTGAAGGTCCAGGTTTATATGGATCGTAATGGAAACAAGCAGCCGGATGCCGGTGAATGGATCGATGCAATGAGCGTGCTTCTGACCACCTCCTCCAATCAGGAGCTCAAGCAGCGCACGAAGGATGGAGTTGCAGTCTTCGATATGACAGGATATCCGCCTGGCCTGGGGATCACTGTCAGTTTACCCGGTTTGTATCGGAGTGAAAACCTTACTCTGCCGGTGCAGGGCGAGGTGGTGGTTACCTTTGTATTCGAGCAGCCTGTACTGCCTACGAGCCTTCCTTAGTAAGTGAGAATAGATCATGGCGAAGAAAAAAGAATTTAAACAAATATTCGATAACATAGACATGGAGTCGAGCGATGTTCACTCCACATCCGATGAAGCCTCCAAAGAGGAGGGTAGGCAGGAGACATCAGTAATAAAAGCCGACCAGTCCGGAGACGAGGAAGCCCTTCTGAGGGCCGAGATGCTCTCTGCGCAATCCGGAGAGGAGCCGGAAGAGGATACGTCCACCGGCGAGGCGGGCCAGGCCGTCAGTCATGATGATGAGCGGACAGGCCCGGTCCCTCTGACAGGTGCGATCCCGCCAGCCGGGCAGGAGTCTGAGGAAGAAGACCTGGATGATATCCTGGGCGATGTCCGCAAGTCCCTGCTCGAGGAGGACAACCAGGAACAGGCACAGGAGCCAAAGTGGTGGAAGCGGATCGGCCGGTCGTCTCCAAAGAAGAAAGTGGAAGAGGATACGGTCGCGCCCCTGGAAGAGATCAACCTGCCCGCTTTGAGTGCGATGCAGGCTGCTGAGGCGGAGCAGGCCGCCAGCCAGGAGGCGGAGCCGGATGAATACCAGGAAAAACTCGACGAGCTGATCGACCTGCTCGACACTGAGGAAGAGCCGATTGAGCAGGACCGCGCGGTTGTCCCGTTCGGCACGCCCGTCCAACCAGAGCCCGAGCCGGCGCCGGAAAAGACGGTTGATCTCGAGGAGCTGAAGAAGCAGGCGTTTCAGTCTCGTCCACTCCAGAACGAAAACATCACTGAGGTGCGGGCCATCGCCCTGGAGGGGGAGGACGAAGTCTTTGTCGAGGTCGAAGCCAGCAAGCCAGACGTTCTTGAGGAGCGGATTAGCGCCGTCGAGAATGCCCTCAAACCGTATCAGCGTTATATTAATTTTTCACTGGCCTTTTTGGGCGTCGTCATGGCCCTCATCGCTGCTTCTGTGATCTACAATGCCTATCAGCGCTCTGTTGCCGTGAGTGCACCGACAGAAGTCAGTAATCTGCCATTCCCGACCTCGGTCGGCCTGCCCGGCGGCTGGAATTTTACCCTGGGCAAGGGGGCCCTCACCACCAACGGGAGCTGGAATCCATCCGGCGCCGAGTGGCTGCAGGGAACGGAAGTCTGCCGCTGGGTCGCGCTGCCCTACAGTCGCCAGCTGGAGGCCGTCCTTCGCACCCTCAACAAGGGAGACCCAATCGAGCTTGCCATGAGCAATAATGACAAGCTGACCTACAGCGTGTATTCCATCAAGCAGATGAGCCCCGAAGAGATGCAGAAACTGGATTCCAACTCACCCTGCCTGCTCATTGTGCTGCCGGAAAAGGGTGCAGATAAACGCTGGGTGCTGACCGCGCTGCCTTAGCAGCCTAAATTTTTCCGGGGGAGGATCATGGCTTAAACCAATCGATCCCGTCTGGCAGGCTGAGATTCGCTGCCGGACGGGATCGCTACGTCAAGTTCTGGGGAAAGGAGAAGGGATTTGAGCGTAGATTACAAGATGTTTCCTATCAGAAAGGTTACAGATTCATGGGAGCGCGTAACTTAAGGTTACAAGATACGTCTTGTCGTTGTTTAGCAGCAACTTGAGTATTCATTCCAACTCCAAGAAAAAATAATTCGAGGTTGCAGCACCCTGGAGACGAAATCTAAGTGCCCATCTTATTTGGAGGTCGTCTCTGGCAAGGAAGACAAAAGCCAGCACGCCGTGTACTGAGCTTTTTAGTCACATCCGAACGAAGTAGAACACTCAGGGAAGTGAAATCATGATGAAAGTCTTTTTCCGAAATCGAAAAACAACGGGCAGCCGCGCACAGGCTATGGTTGAGTTCGCAATCGTGGCGCCGATCCTTTTTCTGCTTCTGTTCGGTATTTTTGAGGTTGGGCGCATGGTCTTCCTGTATGCGGCAGTGACCAATGCCAGTCGCGAGGCGGTCCGATACGGGTCCGCGATCGGGTATGACGAAGAAAATGTACTCAAGTATCGGCATTGTGCAAAAATTCGGGAAGTTGCCCGCCTGGCCTCCTATTTTTATACACTACCAGACTCGTCGATCATCATCAAATACGATCATGGCCCGGGTACCCCTGTTTTCAATACATGTCCCCCCGGCACGGCAGTGGCATCCGGATATTTTGTTACATCCGGGGATCGCATCACTGTGACAGTTACAGGTCAATATGCACCCTTTACCAGCATTATCCCGTGGGGATCACGTGCATTCTCTGCCACCAGCTCACGTACCATCCTGGGCTATGTGGCGGTGGCTCCCGGGAGCGGCGGTGGGGGAGGCGGAGGCGGCGGAGGTGGTGGATCGACTGCCACGCCGACGGAGACCATGAATCCATACAATCCCTGGACGGACACACCCACAGCCACGCAGGTTTCTTTTACCTCCACACCGACTGACACGCCGACTCCTACAAACACACCCGGAGCCGTTTATACCTTTACCCCGACACCAACGAGCACGCCAACGGGCGTTCCTACCTTTACGCCTACACCGACAAACACCCCGACCGCTACACCTACAGCCACGAATGTACCTACAGCTACACCCACCTATACTCCTACCGCTACATCAACGCCAGTGTCTGGATGTAATAAGATCACAACGGGTGGTATTGTTATCAACAACACTACAACTGTCAGTATGACTATCACGAATCCGCACACCGACTTTACCGTTACCAGTGTTCAATTCAAATGGGATGCCGGAAATGGCGGCAACATCAAGTCTTTGACAGCGGCTCAACTTAATGGAATACCTTTCTGGACCGGCCCCAGCAATAGCTCTGGCAGCATTACCATCACTCCATCATCCACTTTAACACTGCCAGGCAATAACCTGCAGTCTACCATTCTGTTCACGCTGGATCAAAAATACAATGCGACAAACAAAACAACGATCATGCTAACGTTGTCATCGCCTGCCTGTGGCACGGTCACGGTAACCAAGACACAATAATGATACGGGTTGGCAAGGAGAGAACACTATGAAACCAAAAATAATGAGGGAACGAGGTCAGGCCCTGATCATGATTGCATTCGCCGCCATCGGCCTGTTCCTCATTGCCGGCCTGGCCATCGACGGCAGTCACAAGTATTCCGACCGGCGCCATGCTCAGAATGCGGCGGATACCGCGGCGGTCGCGGCAGCGCTGGAGGAAGCCAAGGGTCTGGCCGCAGGCAAAACGCAGTCGACCTGTAAAAGCGATCCCAGCTGGAGCAACTCGTCGTTCTGTACGGACATCATCAATGCAGCGTGGACACGAGCCACGGAGAATGGTTACGATGGCATGCTCAACAGTAACGTGGAAGTCTATTCTCCACCCTTGACGGGGGTTTACGCAAACTGCGGCGACATCCATTTTGATTGCAAGGATTACGTCCAGGTCGTGATCACCTCCACGCGGGAGACCTGGTTCATGCGCATCATCGGCATCGACCAGTTCACGAATATCGTCTACGCAGTGGCCTCTACCATTACTGATGCAGATTATTTCGATATTGGAGGCAGCGCTGTCGTCGCCTTGAGCCCGGATGGATGTGCCATCAAGAACACAGGGACGGCCGATATTAAGATCGTCGGCGGCGGGTTGTATTCCAACTCAGATGACTCCTGCGCCTATCAGAACACCACCTGCTCCGGAACCACCCAGGTATATGCGGACACGAGCGGCACCGTAGGCACAATCAACTATATTGGCGGCGCACAGATAAGCAGTAATCCTGCCTGTCAGCCGACCGCCACTGTGAGCCCGGCGGGTACGAAACAGCTTCCCTTCCCCCCACCGTATCAGCAGCTTGCCGAGCCGGCTGTTTGTTCCCAGCCTGTGATCAACATTGCCGGGAATCCCAACCCGGCGACCCTCGCTCCGGGACACTATGCGGCCATGCCGCCCAAGCCAAGCATGAAGGATTACACCTTACAGCCCGGTGTGTATTGCATCGATACCGAGATCAGGGTTGGTTCGACCGATCTCTTTACAGTTGCCGGCACCTTTGGAACGGATCCAGGTGTCTTCCTCTATATTAAATCGGGCGGTTCCTTTACTTTCAACGGCGGTTCAACGGTCAATATCTGGGGGATCAACCAGGCCAGTGTCACCGCTGATCCAACTCTTGCACCTTACAAAGGTTATCTGATCTACGCCGCCCCCAACTATTCCACCGGGACGCCCGCCACCTGTACCATCAATGGCGGCTCTCTCAGCAATTTCCAGGGGACGATCTATGCTCCCTACTGCGATGTCACGCTCAATGGCGGAGGCAGCCCGACCGGGTTCCAGTCGCAGCTGATTGCATACACGGTAAAGTTTGCCGGCAATTCCCCAATTTATCTGACCTATGATGCAGGCAACAGTCCCAGCAATACGATCCCTGTGCAGGTGGGATTGACAAAGTAATCTGCTCGGTTGTTCCAACTAGCCCCAAAAGGCACAGACAGGTTTTCTGCCCGTGCCTATTGGTTTTTTCCCGGGTATTCAATTCACCCGAATAGGTATTGCAGAGTTAAAGATGTTAACTCTCCGAAAGCTTTTCAAGGTTTGTTGGTATAAACAAGTTTTTCCCCCAAAGGTCATATTTTTGCAGATTCCCGTAACATTGTATACAAGGTACCGTCTTGTCGCCGGAAATCGGATCTGATGATCCGTGCCCTCATCTTTCTTTGTTCCAGTTGTTTGTAGGGATGCGATGACCCGGAGGCGAAATCTGGTCGCATAACCCCTCAGGGGGTGTAGTCTCCGGCGAGCAATAGCGAAACCGACCCGCCTGTTCGAGTCGGTTCTTTCATTTTTGCAAGAGTCTTCATTGGGAATTTATCTATCATGCCTTCAAAACTGTTTTCGAAACACCATATATCTGCGAAAGAGAACGCCCAGGCGATCGTCGAGTTCGCGATCGTCCTGCCTATCCTGCTGATGCTCCTGATCGGGATCCTGGAAGTGGGGCGCATGATCTTCATCTATGCCTCTGTGACCAATGCCAGCCGCGAGGCCGCCAGGTACGCCTCTGCAGTGGGATATGCCGACAATACTACCTACAATAAATACCAGTACTGTGCCGGGATACGGGACCTGGCAAAGAAGGCTGCCCTCTTGGCAAACCTGTCGGATGCGAATATTGCCATTACCTATGACCGGGGCACGACTGCCACGCAGTTCGATCAGTGTGACGGAGCCGTGGATACCGGTGTAACGGTCAATACCGGCACAAACCCCGACCGTGTGACAGTTACGATTACCACGACCTATCGGCCGATGGTTAACCTGATTCCGATCCCGCAGCGCACGATCACTGCCACCAGCTCGCGCACGATCCTTGGCGTTATGCAGCTGGATACCACCGTTTCGGGTGGCGGAGGGGGCGGCTCGACTTCAACTCCAACCCCAACGAGTACATCAGGCCCAGCCCCCACGGCCACGGCTACCGCGACAGCGACGAGCGGACCTACAAATACGCCGACGCCGACCAATACACCCGGGGTTGTTGTTACATTTACGCCGACCAATACGCCCATGCCAACCAGCACGCCGACGTCGACCCCAACGTACACGCCAACGGCAACCGCCACAAGCACGCCGACATCAACGCCGACCAGCACTCCTACGCCGATCATTTGTGGGAGCGTCACTGCCAGCGCGATCAGCATCAACAATAAGGATATGACGACAACGATCTCAAATCCGACGGGCGATGTGCTCACAGTCTTGAGCGTTCAGGTAAATTGGAACAACCTCACTGGAGCACCCGGAAATAATCCTTTGGCATTGACAAAAGTAGTGTATGGATCGACGAATCTGTGGCCCAGCACCGGCGCCGGCTCTGACAATACCGGGACCCGCCTCACCACGCTTTCACCCACCATCACCATCCCCGCCGGGAATACGTCATCTGCTTTTACCTTTACCTTCGATAAAAACTATGCTTTCCCGACCGGAAAAACATCCATCACATTCAATCTGTCATCCCCAGTATGTGGGAGTCAGTCGATCAGCACGACAAAATAAATTTATGGATCGGAAGAGCGGACTTGCGAGAGGCAGTCATGGTTGGGAGCCTTTGCTCACAAAGTAATGAATTTTTTGCACGATTTTATCGCCTGGGATTATGTTCATAAGGAGAGAACAACATGGAGTCAAGACATTTTTCAGAACGTGGACAGGCATTAGTTCTTATTGCACTCGCTGCCATTGCCCTTTTTGCGATCGCCGGCCTGGCGATTGACGGCAGCAACAAATATTCAGACCGGCGCCACGCCCAGAACGCCGCCGATACGGCCTCCTTGGCGGCCAGTTTGAAAAAAGCGGACCTATTAACGGCAGGGCAACCCGATGAGATTTGCTCCACGGCAAATCCACTGCCCTGGACAACATATTGCGACACCATCATTCAAGCCGCCTTCGATCAGGCAAGTGCAAATGGCTATGACGGTATGCTGAATAACGATGTGGAGGTTTATTCTCCGCCCATCAGTGGACCGTATGCGACTGTTGCTGCCAAAAATATGTATGTGCAGGTGATCATCAAATCCGATGTGGATACTTATTTTATGCGGGTGGTTGGCATCAACCAGTCCAGGAATATCGTACAAGCCACGGCACTCTCCGGAAAGGGTGGCAAGATCGCAAACGGCGCATCGGTCGTTTCGATGGATCCCAATCCCGGCTGTGGGAATGGCAGTTTCAATGTCGGTGGCAATGGAACGATCAATCTGGATGGCGGCGGCATGTTCGTCAATTCCAGTGGAAGTTGCGGTTACTCGCAGACGAGCTGCAGCGTTACCCTGACGATGGGCGGCGGGGCAGGCATCTCCTCCGCGGGAAGCCCAATCAACCAGTCATGCGGTACGCCGGTTCCTCAGAATACCACCCAGAGCCAGATCCTGATCCCCGATGAGATTGTTTACCCCAAGAAGCCCCTTGAGTGCAACACGGCTGCTCCCAGCGCAACACCGCTTGGCGGGAGTAAGTGGAGACTCCATCCCGGCAAATACACCAGTTTTCCCCCGAACGGGCTGGGAAACAACAAGGACATTTATCTTGATGCCGGTGTATATTGTGTAGATGGTGATATCCAATGGACCGGGTCCAATTTTAACCTGCTCGATGGCACCACGGGCGTCACGCTCTATATCACGAATGGCCATCAATTTGACATAAACATCGGCAGCACCATCAATCTGGATGCCTCCAATTCGGGGGACTATCAAGGCTATCTGGTCATCCTGGAAGGGACACAAAACACCCACCCAACCTGTACGATCAACGGTGGGAGCAATATCAATCTGAACGGGACGATCTTTGCACCCTACTGTAATATCACGATCAATGGAAACAACACCTCCACTTCCACGATCAACGCCCAGATCATCGGGTGGGATGTGAAATTAAATGGAGGCAATGAGATCATCATTAATTACAATCCCGATGACAATGCCAAGATCAAGCGTAGAGTTGGCCTGATGAAGTAACCCTGGTTGTGCTGATCGGGCGGATGAACGGGCGGCATGGAGCAGTATCCTAATCCACCTCCCGCCGTCATGTAAGCCAGCATGGCGTGAACCGGGGATTCAGTCAATCCGGCAAACCTGAATTGTTAGTTCTGCGTGAAGATCGTTGGCAGTCCAGATGCCCGGATTGGTTCAATTGTGTCAGTGAGGAGGGTAAATCCTGGTGGATTTGCCCTCCTTAAGAAAACTTATTTTTGGGAGAGATACATGGCAAAAACGATTGCTGGTGTGGGAGTTCCAGGGATCTCAGATCCTGAATTACTACGCCCAAGGGTGATGAGGAATTTGCTGGAGCTGGTGGACGAGACTCCGCCTCTCGGCGAGCGATATGAGGAATTATTGAAGGAGCTGATCTTCGAGGCCTACCAGCTCTCCAACGGCGACCTGGGCGAGCAGGAGAGATCCTTCCTGGATGAGATCTTCCAGTATGTGTCGTCATACGGTCCGATGGAGGAGTATTTCGAGGACCCGGCGGTGAGCGAGATCATGGTCAACGGCCCAAACCAGATCTTCGTCGAAAAGAACGGCAAGCTGATCCTGACGGATGGCAAATATGACAGCGAGCTCCAGCTGCGCATGGCCATTAACCACATCATCAATCCGTTTGGACGGTACGTGAATTACAAACACCCGATGGTGGACGCGCATCTCAAGGATGGCTCCCGCATCAACGCCATTATTCCCCCGGTGGCCCAGCAGGGATCCTGCATCTCCATCCGCCGCTTCCTGAAGGACAAGCTGGCCATCCAGGACCTGATCGATAAAGGTTCGATCACCCAGGCCATGGCAGACTTTGTGCAGGTCTGTG
>JBLMZU010000317.1:0-8157 GCA_050258995.1 Bacteroidota bacterium | reverse complement strand
GCGGGCCCGGTCCCGATCGAGACGCCCGAAGGCTGGCTGCTTTTCTATCACGGCGTGCTGACCTCCTGTAATGGGTTCGTATACAGCTTCAGCGCTGCCCTGCTGGATCTGGATCACCCCTGGAAGGTCATCGCGCGGGCTGCACCTTATCTGCTATCACCGCAGACCTACTATGAATGTGTGGGAGATGTGCCCAATGTGGCGTTCCCGTGCGCAACCCTTTATGATGAGCCCACCGGCCGGATTGCCATCTACTATGGCGGCGCCGATACCGTGACCGCCCTGGCTTTTGCCAAGGTTGATGAAGTATTGGACTTCGTAAAAACAAACTCGGAGCTTTAAGAATGTCTGAACCGTTCACCTTAGGGGTAAATTACTGGCCTCGCCGCAAAGCGATGTACTGGTGGAGCAATTTCGACGCCGGGGAGGTCCGGGAGGAATTTGGCATTATTCGCGAGGTCGGTCTGAAGATGGTCCGCATCTTTTTGTTGTGGGACGATTTTCAGCCGGATCCCACCTCTGTGTCGCGCGAAGCGGTGGACAACCTGGTCAAGGTTGCGGACATCGCTGCCGAGAATGGACTGGGACTCAACGTCACCTTCTTTACCGGCCACATGAGCGGACCCAACTGGGCGCCGCGCTGGCTGCTGGGAGGCGAGCAGCCCCCGCCTGTGCACCAGTACTGGCTGCGGGAGGTCATCAGCGCCGGACAGAAAACGGATCTTGGCTACCGCAACATGTATCACGACGAGATGGCGCTCCATGCTGCGAGGCTGCTGGTGAAGACAGTCGTCAGTACACTCAAAGATCATCCCGGCGTCTGGCTGTGGAACCTGGGCAACGAACCCGATCTCTTTGCCTGGCCCCATTCCTCCGAGGAAGGCGCAACCTGGGTCAGTGAGATGGTCGGGCTGATCAAAGCCATCGATCCCAGCCATCCGGTGACGATCGGGCTGCATAGTGATGGCATCCATCGCGATAATGGTTTCCGGATGGATAAAGTGTACGCACACACGGACCTGGCCGTCATGCATTCCTATCCCATGTACACCCCGTGGGCGCGCCAGCCGCTCGACCCGGATTTCGTTCCGTTCACCTGCGCATTGGTGGCTGCCCTGGCCGGCAAACCTGTCCTGATGGAGGAGTTTGGCGGCTGTACTGCGCTGCCCGGCCAGGCCACCTACAACATGAAATGGACCGAGACCAACGGCCGCGAACGCGAGCAGTTCATGGCCAGCGAGGAGGACCTTGCAGAGTTCATTCGTTTTACCCTCCCCAAGCTGCATGACAGCGGCGCGACCGGGGCAGTCATCTGGTGCTTTGCCGATTATGCCTATGACCTGTGGGACCGCCCGCCCTGCCAGAACCAGTGGCACGAGCGCTTCTTTGGGCTCGTCCGGCCGGACGGCACGCTCAAGCCGCATGCCCAGGTGCTGAAGGATTTTGCCGCCGCGAATCCACAGGTCAAGCCGATGCCGGCCTATGCCAGGCTTGCAGTGGATCCTGATGCATTCTACGCCGAGCCCCTTCCCCATCTCGCATCTCTTTATGAGCAGTACGTTGCGGGTGTCGAAAAGGAGGCAGGATCCAGATCCGTACCTGCCGGCAGCGACGTCACAGGAGCACCGGAAGCATGAAACGGCTTATCATCAACTCCGACGATTACGGGCGCTCGCCCGACATCTCACGCGGCATCCGCCAGGCGCATCTGAATGGCGTGGTAACATCCACGACCTGCATGATGAACATCCCTACCACTGTGGGCGACATTGCGACCGCTCTGCAGGAAACGCCGAAGCTCGGCCTGGGAGTCCATCTCGTGCTGACGATGGGCAGGCCCATCTCGAAACCTGAATCGGTCACCTCTCTGGTGGACGAGAATGGGTATTTCTTCAAGAACAAAAAGCTGCTCGAGCGATTACCCAGCCTCGACATCCATGAAGTCAAAATGGAATGGCGCGCCCAGATCGAGCGTTTCATCCAGGCGGCAGGGCGAAAACCCGACCACCTGGATTCCCATCACCATTCCTCCTTCTTCACACCGGCACTGTTCCGCGCCATGCTCGAGCTGGCTCGCGAATACAACTGTGCCATCCGCTATCCCTTCACCGAGGTCTGGTGGGAGCTGGAGGAGACATCCAGGCAGGTCCCCCAGCTGATGCAGGAATTCAACCCCCGCAGGCCAGACACTTTCCTCGGCAGCTTTTACGATGAGGATGCCACCCTGGAATACATGCTGGGCATCCTCAACAGTTTGCAGGACGGCACAAACGAGCTGATGTGCCACGTCGGCTATGTGGACCAGGTCTTTGCAGAACGGGAATCCATCTACAACTTTCAGCGTATCAGAGAGCTGGAGATCCTCACTGACGCTTCCGTAAAAGAGGCAATTCTTGCGAAAGGAATTGAGCTCATATCTTTCGGCGATCTCCAGCGTTCCAGCGATCCAAAAAACACTCGCACCCCGGAGCACCCCATGTCACGAATTGACGACCTGCTAAACCAAATGACCCACGAGGAAAAAATTTCCATGCTTGCCGGGGCGGACCTGTGGCACAGTGTCGCCGTGCCGCGGCTTGGCATCCCACAGTTCAAGGTCACCGATGGACCCAACGGCGCGCGCGGGGCCTGGGGCAGCATGGCATCCCCATCCGTTGCCACCCCGGTCGGCATTGCCCTGGGCGCCACCTGGAACCCGGCGCTCGTGGAAAAGGTCGGCAACGTGCTGGCGGATGAGCTCGAAGCCAAGGGCGCACACATTTTGCTCGCCCCCACGGTCAACATCCACCGCACGCCGATCGCCGGGCGTAATTTCGAGTGCTATTCTGAGGATCCTTTCCTGAGCGGCATGATTGCATCTTCCTATATCAAAGGCATCCAGGACAAGGGCAAGGGCGCCTGCATCAAACACTTCGTCGCCAACGACCAGGAGTTCGAGCGTTTCTCGATCAGCTCCGAGGTGGACGAGCGCACCCTGCGTGAGATCTATCTTGAGCCGTTCCGCATTGCCATCCGCAATTCGAACCCCTGGTCGGTGATGTCTTCCTATAACCGGGTCAACGGGACATACGCCTGTGAGAACGACCATACCCTCAAGGATATTCTCAAGGGCGAATGGGGCTACGATGGCATCGTCATGTCTGACTGGCATGGCACCTACGACACCGAAGTCCCTGCCGGCGGGCTGGATCTCGAGATGCCCGGTCCCGCCCGCTGGATGGCAGAGGAACATGTCAAGAGGAGTCTTGAGAAGGGCACTCTTACGGAAGAGGCGCTCAACGACAAGGTCCGCAGGCTGCTCGGGGTGCTGGAGAAGGCAGGTCTGTTCAAAAATCCCAGCCTCCATGTTGAAAAGGGTGCCAACAAGCCTCAGCATCGCAGGGTCATGCGTGAAGCCGCGCGCGAAGCGATCGTCCTGCTGAAAAATGACGGCACGCTCCCCTTGAAGAAGACCGTTCGGTCCATTGCCGTGATCGGTCCCTACGCGAATGCCCCGCAGATCCTGGGCGGCGGCAGCTCATCGGTCACGCCGCATTATGTGGTCACTCCGTTCGAAGGCATCAGGAACCGCGCCGGCAGACTCACGGTGGAGACGGCGCCCGGCTGTCACATTTACAAAAACCTGCCGGCACCTGCTCCGGAAACCCTTTCCACAGCCGACGGACAAGATGGGCTTAGCATCAAGATCTTCAATGGGACGGAGTTTGAAGGCGAACCTGTCTATGCTGAAGTGACGACGCGCGTCCAGCACGGCTGGTTCGACCGCTCGGTTCCCAACGCGGACCAGGAACGCTTCTCTGTGATCATGGAAGGTTTCTTCACCCCGAAGGAATCCGGCATCCATACGCTTCAGCTGAACAGCGTTGGCTGGAGCAAGCTTTACTTTGATGGCGATCTCCAGATCGATCACTCCCACGATTCTGACATGGGCAAGTCGCTTGCAAAAGAGATCAAGCTTACCGGTGGAAAATCCTATCCCATTAAGGTCGAGTTTTACTGGAAGGGCAATCCTCGCTGGAAGTCGGTGCATCTCGGTCACCAGCCTCCACAACCCAGGGACGGTATCGCCGAGGCCGTGAAGCTGGCGAAGAAGTCAGATGTCGTGGTGCTGGTCGCCAGCTTGAACAGTGAATGGGAGACCGAAGGCGCCGACCGCGTCGACATGAAGCTGCCCGGTAAGCAAAACGAATTAATCGAACGCGTCCTTAAGGCCAACAGGAATACGATCGTCGTTCTGAATGCCGGCTCGGCCGTTGAAATGCCGTGGATCGGCAAAGTGCCGGCAGTCCTGCAAATGTGGTACGACGGCCAGGAACAAGGCAATGCCCTCGCCGATATTTTGTTCGGCGACGAGACCCCCTCGGGCAAGCTGCCTACCACTTTCCCGGTCTGCCTGGAGGATAACCCGGCGTATACCAATTATCCCGGCGAGAACGGCAGGGTCCGCTATGGAGAGGGCATCTTCGTCGGCTATCGTTACTACGATAAAAAGAAGCTGGCTCCGCTCTTCCCGTTTGGGCACGGACTTTCCTACACCACCTTCAAGTACAGCAATCTGCGCATCAGCGCCAAATTTCTCACGCCCGCACAGACCCTGAAAGTAAAAGTGGATGTCACCAACGCGGGCAAAGTCACAGGTAGGGAAATCATCCAGCTGTATGTTCGGGATATCAAAGCGACATTTGCGCGGCCGGAGAAGGAGCTCAAGGGCTTCCAGAAAGTGGAGATCAAGCCCGGCCAGACCAAGACCGTCACCTTTACCCTCGATCGCGAAGCCTTCTGGTATTTCGATGTCGGCAGGAATGCATGGTCCACGGAACCGGGCGAGTTTGAGATCCTGGTGGGTGCGTCTAGTCGCGATATCCGCCTGACCGGCATGGTCACTCTTAACCCGGAGCCGCGTTCCTCCCGCTTCCACACGGGTTTGACCCTCCGGACCTTGCTGGATAACCCCGAAAGCCGAGCGGTCGTGACCAGGTACGCCGGCGGCTTCCTGCTCATGGAGGATATGAGCATGGCTATTGACATGACCCTGGAACAGGTGGCTGCCAACCATCCCAATTTCGTCTCGCCGGAACTACTGGCGAAGATTCAGAACGATCTGGTGGAAATCAAATAAATTGTTTTTGGGTAGGGGCGTTTCATGAAATGTCCCTACCCAAAAACAGATCGGAACCATTATGAAATTCGGCTATTTTGACGATGTGCACCGCGAATATGTGATCACCCGGCCCGACACCCCCCTGCCCTGGATCAACTACCTCGGCTGCGAGGAATACTTCGGCCTGATCTCGAACACGGCGGGCGGCTATTCCTTTTACAAGGATGCCCGCCTACGCCGCCTGACACGCTACCGCTACAACAATTCGCCCCTCGATATGGGCGGGCGCTATCTTTATCTGCGCGACAACAACACAGGCAAATACTGGTCCCCCTCCTGGATGCCAACCCGCACAAAGCTAGACGAATATGAGTGCCACCACGGACAGGGCTATACCATCATCACCTCGAAATTGAACGGGATCAAATCCTCGACCCGCTACTTTGTCCCGCTTGGGGAATCGCTCGAGATCTGGCAGGTCACCCTGACCAACGAGAGTGGCTCGGCCGCCGAGCTGAGCCTGTTTTCCGCCATCGAGTTCTGTCTGTGGGATGCCAACGACGATTCCACCAACTTTCAGCGCAACTACTCCATCGGGCAGATGGAAATCGTCGATGATGTGATCTATCACAAGACCGAATACCGCGAGCGCCGCGATCACTTTGCCTATTTTGCCTGCTCTGAAAAACCGGCAGGCTTCGATACCCAGCGGGAAGCCTTCCTCGGTGCATACCGCAACTGGAATGAACCCGTGGTTGTCGAAACAGGCGATTCCTGCAACTCCATCGCGCACGGCTGGCAGCCGATCGGGTCACATCAGGTCAAGCTCCATCTGGCGGACGGCGAACAGAAAGAGATCATTTTCATTCTTGGCTACCAGGAAAATCCCAAAGACGACAAGTTCGACCCTCCCGGTTCGCAGGTCATCAACAAAAAGTCTGCCAGGAGGGCGATCGAGAAATATCTGCAGCCTGCCAATACAGAGCAGGCATTTTATGAACTGCGCGAATACTGGACGAACCTGCTTGGAAAACTGCAGGTGACCACACCCGACCAGCACACCGACCGCATGGTCAACATCTGGAATGCCTACCAGTGCATGATCACATTCAATATGAGCCGTTCCGCCTCCTACTTCGAGAGTGGGATCGGTCGCGGCATGGGTTTCCGCGATTCAAACCAGGATCTGCTGGGCTTTGTTCATATGATCCCCGAGCGCGCCCGCGAGCGCATCCTGGACCTGACGGCAACCCAGCTCAAGAACGGGGGCGCCTTCCACCAGTACCAGCCGCTGACCAAACGCGGCAACAACGATGTCGGCTCCGGCTTCAATGACGATCCGCTCTGGCTGGTGCTCGGGGTTTCCGCCTACATCAAGGAGACCGGCGACTGGTCGATCCTGGACGAGCTCGTCCAGTACGAGAACGAGCCAGGGACGGAGAGTCCGCTATATGAGCACCTCCAGCGATCGATGCAGTACACCCTCGACCGGCTGGGACCCAACAGCCTTCCGCTCATCGGCCGCGCTGATTGGAACGACTGCCTGAACCTCAACTGCTTCTCGGACACACCCGGCCAGTCCTTCCAGACCACCACCAGCAAAGATGGCAAAACCGCAGAAAGTGTATTCATTGCGGGATTGTTTGTTCTGGCATGCAGTGAAATGGTTGGGCTGGCTCAACATTCTGTTGAGCGTAAAAAGTTGAAAGCGGAAAGTCAATTCGACCTTCAGCCTTCCACCTACTACTCCGATGCTGCCATGGGAATGGAAAAAACCGTCTGGGCGGCCGGTTGGGACGGTGAGTGGTTCCGCCGGGCTTACGATGACTTCGGTCATGTACTTGGTTCAAAGGAAAATACAGAAGGGCAGATCTTCATCGAGCCGCAGGGCATCTGTGTCATGGCGGGTCTCGGCGTGGAGAATGGCAACGCGCTCAAGGCGCTTGATTCCGTGGGCAAACATCTCGCCACACCACATGGCATCGTTTTGCAGCAACCGGCATTTAGCGAGTACTATTTGCATCTGGGTGAGATCTCCTCCTACCCCCCCGGATACAAGGAGAACGCCGGGATTTTTTGCCATACGAATCCCTGGATCATGATCGGCGAAGCGGTGATCGGGCGCGGAGACAGGGCCTTCGATTATTACAAGCGTATCAACCCATCGGCACGTGAGGAGATCAGCGAACTCCACAAGTGTGAGCCGTATGTCTATGCCCAGATGATCGCAGGCAAGGATGCGGCCACCCACGGCGAGGCCAAGAACTCCTGGCTGACGGGCACGGCGGCCTGGAACTATGTGGCCATCACCCAATCCATTCTCGGCATTCGCCCAACACTGGACGGTCTGGAGGTTCGGCCTGTCATTCCAGGGGAGTGGAATGGCTTCGAAGCGGTCCGAAACTTCCGGGGAGTGCGCTACGAGATCTCGGTGAAGCGCGAAGGGACCGGCAACCAGGTCTCGCTCGATGTGGATGGAAAATCCATCGCCGGGACGATCCTCCCATTACCCGACCCGGAAACGAAGATTGTAAAGGTCAAGGCTGTCATCCGCTGATGAAACGATTCCTGACTCTGTTCGTTGCTCTCTCGATACTTCTGACTGGCTGCGGGGCGCAAGCCGCGGCCAGCCAAGCAACGCCAACCCCCTACCCCACGCCCGTCAAGGAAACATTCACCGTAAAACGCGGGGATATCAACGTCGATGCGAAATTTTATGGACGGGTCGAGCCGCTTGCGTTATATACTTCCTATTTCCAGATGGTCGGAAAAGTGAGGGAAGTGTATGCCAATGTCAACGATACGGTAAAAAAGGACCAGCTCCTTGGTGAGCTTGCCGAAGCTCAGGAATTGCGCGCCAAGGCAAACGAGACCAGGCGCACCATTCGGCGCGCCCAGATCGCCCTGGAGATTGCCCAGCTGACTCTCGAGCAATATAAGTCGCAGGGCCGCACGCCCACGGAGATCAAAATCCAGCAGTTGCAGGTGGAGCTGGCCCAAATGCAGCTGGATGAAACGCTCGAAAGCCTGGGGATCGATCCGAACTCCACCGTTGT